>CAXBKT010000019.1:0-36353 GCA_963976155.1 uncultured Kordiimonadaceae bacterium
TATTGTATGCCTCTATGTGGGACAATGATCGGGAACCTTGGTTTATTCGCTCTGGTGGGCCTAGCTCAGCTTTGCATAAATCCACGGACGGCGGCCTTACATGGAAGAAGATGGAAAAAGGTCTGCCGAAAGAAATCGGTAAGGCTGGTATCTTCGCGTCACCAGCACAGGCGGGTCTTGTCTTCGCTGTAGTGGAAGCAAAGGAAAAAGGTGGCCTTTATAAGTCTACCGATGGCGGCGAAAGCTGGAGCCATGTAAACGGTGACCGCAGGCTGCATGCGCGCTCATGGTATTATATGCATCTGACCGCTGATCCGAAGAATGCCAATACGGTATATGTTATGAATTCGTCGATGCTGAAGTCCATCGATGGCGGTAAAAGCTTTAACCCAGTGGCAGTGCCACACGGGGATACGCATGACCTGTGGATCAACCCGAATAATACAGACATTATGGTCAATGCCAATGACGGCGGCGGGACCGTATCGCTTGACGGTGCCAAGTCATGGTCGACCATTTATAATCAGCCGACCACGCAAATGTACCGTGTGTATGTAGATAATAATTTTGCCTACAAGCTTTATAGTGGCCAGCAGGATAACAGCACGGTGGCTATTCTAAGCCGAGCGCTAGATGGTAGCATTGGCAATGAAGACTTCCATGCGGTGGGTGGCTGTGAAAGTGGTCATGTTGGGTTTGCACAGGAAAACCCACGCTATTTCTATTCAGGTTGCTATTTAGGGCAAATCGAAGAGTATGATGCTGTAACTGAGTTGACACGCAATGTAACGGCGTATCCTGAGATTGCGTTTGGTGTTGATCCAAAAGACCGCAAATATCGCTTTAATTGGAACGCACCAATTGCTGTTTCGCAGCATAACCCCTCAGCGATTTATCATGCTGGTAACAAGCTGCTGAAATCCACAGACCGCGGTGTCAGCTGGACAGAAATTAGTCCGGATCTGACCCGTAACGAAGCAGACAAGCAAGGCCCGATGGGTGGGCCAATCACCAACGAGGTGACAGAAAACTATAATACCATCATGTATATTGCCGAGAGCAAGCATGAGGCCGGCACTATTTGGGTGGGTACGGATGACGGCCTTGTTCAGATCACGCGCGATGAAGGTGCAACATGGACTGAGGTAACACCCAAAGGCCTTGGCCGGGGTATTGTTAATAGCATTGATATATCACCACATGACCCGGCAACAGCCTATATTGCTGTGACACGCTATAAAGAAAACGACCATAAGCCCATGATGTATAAAACCAGCAATTATGGCAAAAGCTGGAAAATGATCGCGGGCGGTATTCCGGACGATGACTTTGTTCGGGTGGTACGTGAGGATAGTGAACGTAAGGGGCTTCTATACGCGGGTACAGAGACAAGCCTGTATGTTTCATTTGATGACGGTAAGGCGTGGCAACCACTGCAAAACAACCTGCCGCACGTACCTGTGACCGATATGAAGGTGCATGGCCGTGACTTGGTCGTGTCGACACAGGGCCGCGGGTTCTGGATACTTGATGACATTTCACCGCTACGCCAAATGGCCGAAGATGTAGATGATACAGCTGCTAAATTATTTGCCCCGGCGCTTGCGTACCACATAAATACAGCTGGTAGCCGTAACGGTGGCCCAACAAGCCCGAACCCACCATCGGGTGCTGTGCTTTATTACAGCCTAGATGAGGTGCCGGAGGACGGCATTTCTCTTGAGGTTCTAGATGCTGAAGGCAAAGTGCTTCGCACACTAAAGTCCGATAAGAAAAAGGGCGAAAAAGGCGGCGGATCAGGCAGCGCCTATAACCTATCAATGAAAACGGGCCTGAACCGTGCAGTATGGGATTTGTCAACAGATGCCTTGGAGCCTATCAAGGGGCTATGGTCAATTGGCGGTGGCGCCGACAGGAAGATGGACGGCTACATCGTTGGGCCGGGCACTTACACGGTTCGTTTGAAAGCTGGTGACATCAGTAGCGAGCAAACTTTGGCGGTTGCTTGGGACCCGAGGGTTGATATGGATGCTGCTGCGGTATCAGAGCAAGTTGATCTCGTGAAAAACACATACGCGATGGTTGATGAACTGCAGAAATCTGTGATGGGCCTTCGCACAGCGAAAGCAACAGCAGAAGCACAAGCGAAGGCATACAAGGACGATACCGCACTTGTTGATGCCTCGAAAGCAGCTGTTAAAGCCATTGATGACTGGGAAGAGGGTTTGATTAACACCAAGCGTGAATTCTTCCAGGATATGCTGAACTGGCCTGATAAATTACATTCAGACCTGCAGTTTCTTGCGACAGCGCTTAATGGTGGTTTACCGCCAGTGACAGCGGGCCTCAAGGAACGTTTCGGTGATCTGAGCGCTGTTTTTGCGGACGCAATGAAAGCCCGAGACGCTGTTGTTATGGGCGAAATTGCCGCCTTTAATAAGGTCTTTGCAGATGCAGGGCATTCGGTTCTGACAGTGCCAAACTTTGCTGGCGATGAAGAATAAATAACGTAACTATATAAAATATGGGGAAGCTTTAGGGCTTCCCTGATGGAATAAAACAGGGACAGGAAAAACCATGAAAAATATGCTAAAGTCTGCGGTTTGCGCAGCAGCTTTAATGGTAGGCGCAAACACAGCCTCCGCTGAAATTGATACTGATTTGATGGCAGGTCTTGAGGCTCGCCTGGTTGGCCCTGCGGCCATGTCAGGTCGGATCACTGCGATTGATGTTATTGATAATAACCCGAACCATATTGTAATTGGTGCCGCAACAGGTGGCGTCTGGATTTCGGATAATGGCGGCCTGAACTGGACGCCTGTTTTTGATAAAGAAGAATGCGCTTCGGTTGGTGCTGTCGCTATTGACCAAACCAACCCTGATATTATTTGGGTAGGCACAGGCGAAGGCAACGTGCGTAACTCTACATCCATCGGATGTGGCATGTTCAAATCAATGGACGGCGGTAAGTCATGGGCGAAAGTGGGTTTAGAGAAAAGCGAGCGTATTAATCGTATTGCACTCGATCCACGCGACAGCAATGTTGCCTATGCTGCTGCAATGGGTAAGCTCTGGGGTGCGAACGAAGAGCGCGGCCTCTATAAAACCACTGACGGCGGTAAAAGCTGGAACAAGGTTCTATATGTAGATGAGAATGTGGGCGCCACCGATGTGCAGATGGACCCCTCTAACCCCAATAAACTTTTTGCCAGCATGTGGAATTTCCGCCGCTGGCCGTACCAGTTTAAATCTTCTGAAGAAGGTTCTGGCATGTATGTGTCGCATGATGGCGGTGAAAACTGGAAACAGCTCACTGTAGAAGATGGCCTACCTAAAGGTAAGATTGGCCGTACGTCATTCCAGATTTCCCCTAGCAATCCAAATGTTGTTTATGCACTTCTTGAGCATAAAAAAGCGCCGCTTATTCGCTCAAATGACGGTGGGCACACATGGAAAACAGTTAACAAAAACCCGATGCTGAATGACCGTCCGTTCTATTACGGTGAAATTCGCATCGACCCTAATAACCCGGACGTTATTTATCAGGTAGGTACACTTGTAGAGAAGTCTATCGATGGCGGTAAAAGCTTTGCGCCTATCCCAGCAATTAGTTGCTGTGCAGCAGGTAATGATATTCACATCGACAATCATGACTTTTGGGTAAATCCAAACGACAGTAACCACATGATCGATGGCAATGATGGTGGTATCGCTATCACGCAGGACGGAGGTAAAACTTGGCGTTTTGTCGAGAACTTGCCACTTGCTCAATTCTATCACATCGCTGTTGATGATGGCATGCCGTACAATATTTATGGTGGTCTGCAGGATAACGGTTCATGGCGTGGACCTTCCGAGACATTTGAAACCGCGGGCATTAGAAACTTCGATTGGCAAGAAGTTGGTTTTGGTGATGGCTTTGACACTATCCCACACCCTGAAAATAACCGTGAAGGTTTCACCATGAGCCAAGGTGGGTTCCTCACTTCATGGAACCTCGATACTAACGAACAGCGCTTTTTGCGCCCAGATGGCCCGGCGGACGGTACGCTTCTGCGGTTTAACTGGAATGCGGGCCTTGCTCAAAGCCCCCATGATGTGAACACAGTTTATTATGGTAGCCAGTTCCTACATAAATCTACTGACCGTGGTCTTACGTGGGAAATCATTAGCGGTGACTTGACCACCAATAATGCTGAACAACAGGAAGCAAGCCGTACCACTGGTGGTTTGACTGATGATGTAACCGCTGCTGAGTTCTACAATTCTATTTCCTCTATTAATCCATCGCCTATAGATGCCAATGTAATTTGGGTTGGCACAGATGATGGCCGCGTACATGTCACTCAGGATGGCGGTGCTACTTGGGACAGCATTGAGGGTAATCTACGCCGCGGCCCTAAGGGGGCGTGGGTTCCAATGATTGAACCTGACCGTTTTGACGCTTCTATTGCTTATATTGTGATGGATGATCACCGCCGCGGTGACAATAATCCTCATGCCTATAGGTTGGAAAACTACGGCAAGCGGTGGCGCTCAATCACTGATGAAAATGTATCAGGGTATGCCTTGTCTGTTCGTCAGGACCATGTAGATGCCAATCTACTGTTTTTGGGTACAGAGTTCGGCCTGCACTTTAGTACAAATGGCGGTAAAGACTGGGCTAAATGGACAGCAGGTGTACCAACTGTATCTGTAATGGATATGGCTATTCAGGAACGCGAGAACGACCTTGTACTTGGTACGCATGGACGCGCTGTTATTGTGATTGATGATTACAGCGGATTGCGAGGTCTTTCTGAGAGTACATTTAATGAGAAATTGAAGGTGCTTTCAGTGTCGGACGGTCAGCAATATTCGTCTTTCCGCAATGAAGGTTCGCGCTTCTCAGGTAACGGCGAGTTTGCTGCCGACAATGAGCCTTACGGCGTGATGGTAACCTTCATGATGTCAGGTGATGAGCTTAAACACCCCGATGAGGATAAAGAAAAAGCCCGTATGGTTGCTAAACGTGCTGCTGACGCTTTGAAGGCCAAAGAAGCTAAGGACGACGACAAAGACGATGAGAAAGAAGAAGGTAAAGATAAGAAGAAGGATCCAAAAGGTAAGGTGACTGTAAAAGTTGCGGACGCCAGCGGTGAAATTATTCGTACCTTTAAGGCTGATGTGCATCAGGGCATAAACCGTATTGTTTGGGGCCACGAACGTGATGGTAACAAGCCTGCACTTCCGGGTAAGGGGCCGAAGGATGGTACTTTGCCGGGTGGTACTGAGGTTATTCCGGGTGATTATACTCTGACGCTTGAATACGGCGAGCACACAGACACAGTAGCGGCAAAAGTCCTTGTGGACCCACGCAGTAAATTCTCTGATGCGGATCGTGCCGAAAACTACGAGGTACGTCTTGCGTTAGCGAAGCTGGCTAATCGCCAAAATCGCGCGATTGATCAAATCATGTTGGCACTACGTGACATCAAAACACTTAAAGGCCTCGTGAAAACTGCAACGCCTGAAGGCGATAAAGAAGCCTTTAAGGATTTGTCTAAGCAACTTGGTAAAGTCGAAAAAGCTTTCAAGAAGGCTGAAAAGAACTTCCGCACACCAGCGAAGACGCCGGGCATTACTTATTCAGCAGACAAGGTTGGCAGTAAACTCGGACTTGCCTTCTTCTATGTTGGTAGTACGGAAGATAAGCCGAGTAAGGCAGCTAGAGCGCAAATTTCTGTCGCGACAGCAGCGCTTAATGAGGCAGTTGACGGCGTTAACAAGCTCATTGGCGAAGACCTTGCGAGCTTGAAATCAGCCGTTAGCGAAGCGGGTATTGGCCTTCTGAACCAGGCCCCTGTTTCAGAAGCTGAATAAATAAAAAAAATGAATATGCCTCAGCCTTAGGGTTGGGGCATTTTTTATAAATGGGACAAATAAAATGAAAAACAATAAGACTTTTGGTGGCCTTAAAATGGTCGCTGTGGCCGCTGCCTTGATGGCAGGAACTGCATTGCAGCCAGCTGTATTTGCTCAGGATAATCCTTTTTCTGGGTTGAAGCTCCGAAATATCGGCCCGGCTTTGCAGTCCGGCCGTATCTCTGATTTTGCTTTTTACCCGGGTAAGGCGCACGAGTATCTGGTTGCAACGTCTTCTGGTAACTTGTGGAAAACCAATAACAACGGCACCACTTGGACGCCGATGATGGAAAATGCGGGCTCCTACGCGATAGGTGTGGTTGAGCTTGACCCATCAAACGAAAACACCATCTGGGTTGGTACTGGTGAAAACAACGCGCAGCGTTCTGTGGCCAACGGTGACGGCGTTTATAAATCTGTTGATGGTGGTAAGACGTTTGAAAATGTCGGCCTCAAAGATAGTGGTCATATTGGGAAAATTTGGATTAACCCTGGAAATTCTGACCATGTTCTTGTTGCTGCTCAAGGGCCGCTTTGGAATGCGGGTGGTGACCGGGGTCTTTATGAAACAAAAGACGGCGGCGCTACTTGGAACCGCATTCTGGAAATTGACGAGCACACCGGTGCAAACGAGTTTGTTGTAGACCCTAATAACCCAGATAATATTGTTATTTCAACATGGCAACGACGCCGTCATGTGTGGACGATGATCTCTGGTGGCCCGGGTAGCGGCGTGCACCGCACGACAGACGGCGGCAAAACATGGGTGAAGGTGACAACTGGTCTACCGTCTAAGTCTGATCTTGGCCGTATTGCTCTTGTTGGTGCACCCTCCGCACCAAACATTATTTATGCGCAAGTTGCGACTGACAGTAAAGGCAGCGGTATTTACCGTTCTGATGACTTTGGTATCACTTGGAATAAGCAATCGGGCTATATGTCCAATGCGCCCTTTTATTATAATGAAATCGTCGTAGACCCTAAGGACCCCAACCGCCTGTACGCACCCGAAACCTTTACGAAAGTATCGGATGATGCGGGTAAAACATGGCGCGACTTATCCTTGAAGGCACGTCACGTTGATGACCATGCTGTATGGGTTGACCCTGCGAACACAGATCATATTTTCATTGGCGGTGACGGCGGTGTTTATGAGAGTTGGGATCAAGGCGCTAATTTCCGTTTTGTCCGTAACTTGCCGATCACGCAGTTCTACCGTGTACAGCCGGACAATGCGACGCCGTTTTATAATGTATGCGGTGGTACGCAGGATAATAACTCGCAGTGTGGTCCATCACGCACAACAAGTGTGCATGGTATTACAACGGCAGACTGGTCGAACGTACTTGGTGGTGACGGCTTTGAAGCTGTGATTGATCCGACTGACCCGAATGTTGTGTACGCGCAGTATCAGTATGGTGGCCTTGCGCGTGTTGACATGCGCACGACAGAAAAGACATTCATTGCACCTCAAGAAGGTGCTGGGGAAAACCGCCCGAAATGGAACTGGAATTCACCGATTATCATTAGTCCGCATAAATCGAATCGTATTTATTATGCAGGTGAGAAAGTTTGGCGGTCAGAAGACCGAGGTGATAACTGGGAAGTTGTAAGCCCAGACCTTACGCGCCAAATTGACCGTAATAAACTTGAAGTTATGGGCCGTGTGTGGAGTGTGGATTCTGTTGGTAAAAACAATTCTACTTCTATCTATGGCAGTTTGATTGGCCTTAGCGAGAGCACGTTGAAAGAGGGCCTGATTTACGCTGGTTCAGATGATGGCCTAATCAGTGTGACGGAAGATGGCGGTGCGAATTGGTCAACCGTTCGCAAGTTCAAGGGCGTGCCTGATATGTCGCTCATTGAAGATGTGCAAGCGTCTTTGCATGACGAAAATGTTGCCTTTGCTGTAGTTGATAACCACAAACGCGGTGACTTCAAACCGTACGTTATGAAGTCCACTAATAAAGGTAAAACTTGGAAGCTTATTAGCAGCAACTTGCCTGAGAATGGTACAGCACACACGATCGTGCAGGACCATGTTGATCCAAACCTTCTGTTTGTTGGTACTGAATACGGGCTTTTCTTTACACAAGATGGTGGTTCAAATTGGCATCAAATGAAAGGTAACTTCCCAACAATTTCAGTGCGTGATGTTGAAATACAGCGTCGTGAAAGTGACCTTGTTGTCGGGACGTTTGGGCGCGGTATCTATATCCTTGATGACTATAGCCCGCTCCGCTTTAAGGCAGCTGATGTAGCTGCAAAAGATGCAACACTCTTTCCTGTTAAAGATGCGCTGCAGTATGTTGAAAGTAGCAAATATGGTAGCCGCAGGCTTGGTAGCCAAGGCGATCAGTTCTATACGGCTGATAACCCTGCTTTTGGCGCGACCTTCACTTATTATTTGAAGGGTAGCTATAAAACCAAAGCAGATATCCGTAAGGAAGCTGAAAGTAAGATAGCAAAAGAGGGCGGTGATACGCTTTACCCAACGTGGGATGCTTTGCGCGCCGAGGAACGTGAAGAAAAACCACAACTGCTCTTTACGGTGACGGACGAAGACGGCACGGTTGTACGCCGTCTTACAGCTCCTGCGTCAAAAGGTTTGAACCGCCTTGCATGGGACTTGCGTCTTGATGCACCGCACCGTGTGTCTTTTGCGGCGATCGACCCTAACAACCCTTATGCGTCGCATCCTACTGGCCCAATGGTTGTGCCGGGCGATTATAATGTTTCAATTTCAGTGCGGCATGATGATGTGCTGAAGGAACTTGTGGTACCAACTAAGTTTACGGTGAAGGGTTTGGATAACAGCCCTGAAATCACCAAAGACCGTGCGGCAAATTATGCGTTTCAGAAGAAGTCATCAGCGTTGTTCCGGGCAGTTGATACGGCCAGCGCTGCGATGGGTGAAATGAACCAACGCATCAAGCATATTGATGCTGCACTGCTGCGGACGTCTGGTGCAACGGAGCAGCAGAAGCAGGCGCTTATCTCTATTAAGGATGAGATGCGTGCTGTTGGTATTTTGATGAACGGTGATAACACTATTGCTTCTCGGAATGAGCCTACACCGCGCTCAATTCGCGGCCGTATTGGTAGTGTTGTATTCTTTAACTGGAATTCTCAAGCACCTATCACTGGCGGTAATAAGGACGCTTACGCGATTGCGGCAACGCAGTTTGCTGGCGCTTTGGCTTCGCTCAAGTCTGTGGAGAGCCTAATTAGTACGCTTGAAGCTGGCCTTGACGCAATGGATGCACCATGGACGCCGGGTCGTTTACCCAACTGGTCTGCCAAGTAAATATAGCGAATTTATGAGGGGCCTGAGGGTCCCTCATTTTTTGGTAAGAGGAATTAATGCTCAACCTTAGTTATTTGATTTCGCAAATACTGCTATTTTGCGGTAACAAGTATCTCAGGGAATAAAATGGCGTAAAGCCGTGATACATTAGGGGACACTCATGAAAAACATAGTTTCAGCCAGCTTGATTGCGCTCAGCCTCGCACTTGGGGCAGCACCGTTGATGGCACAGGGCACAGAAGTGCCAGCACGCAGTGAAGGTGAAGGGCAGTACGACCGCTTAGTCATCCGCGGCGCTTATATTATTGATGGAACCGGTGCGCCGCCATATGGCCCAGCCGATATTGTTGTTGAAAATGACCGCATCACGAAGGTGCAAGTTGTGGGCACACCAGGCGTACCGATTGATCCGAAGAACCGCCCAGCAAAAGGCACGCGTGAAATTGACGCAAATGGTAAGTATTTGTTGCCGGGCTTTGTGGATTTGCACTCCCATATACATTCATTGAAATCAGAGCAGGGTGTTTCACCTGAATATATTTTCAAGCTTCAGCTTGGGCACGGTGTGACGACTATTCGCAGTGTTGGCTCTGGCGGCATTGACCGGATTACGGATTTCAAAAAACGTAGTGCCAAAAATGAAATCACAGCACCGCGTATCATTGCATTCCCATTCTTCAATAAAGGTCAGGCGGAGACACCAGACGCTGCTCGCAAACAAGTGCGCGAGATTAAGAAAAAAGGCGGTGACGGCATCAAGTTTTTTGGCGCACCAAAAGAGATTCTCTGGGCCGCGCTTGATGAAGCAGAGAAGCTTGATTTGTTGACAACCATGCACCATGCGCAGCTTGATGTGACGCACGCCAATGTGCTGACCACATCTGAGCGCGGGCTTGATAGCATGGAGCATTGGTACGGGCTGCCAGAGGCATTGTTCGAAGATAAAATCGTTCAGAATTATCCGACAGACTATATCTATAATAATGAGCAAGACCGTTTTTCTGAGGCAGGCCGCTTGTGGAAGCAGGCAGCAAAACCGGGCAGTGATAAATGGAACGAAGTGATGGATACGCTAATTGAGCGTGACTTCGCGCTTGATCCGACCTTCACTATTTATCTGGCATCGCGTGACTTGATGCGTATGAGCCGCGCCATCTGGCACGATGAATATACAATGCCTGCTCTATGGGATTTCTACCGTCCGAACCGTAATGCACACGGGTCTTTCTGGTTCAACTGGACCACTGGCGACGAGATTGAATGGAAAAACAATTACAAACTTTGGATGCAGTTTGTGAATGAGTATAAAAATAAAGGCGGTAAAGTCGGGATTGGCTCTGACACGGGTTATATCTACAGTCTTTATGGTTTCGGGTATATTCAGGAGCTTGAGTTAATGCAGGAAGCGGGCTTTCACCCACTTGAAGTTATTCGCTCAGCAACTCTGATGGGCTCGCAAATCATCAAGCAAGACGCCGAAATTGGTAGCATCCAAGTTGGCAAAAAAGCTGACATGATCATCGTTGATGAAAACCCAATTCATAATATGAAAGTGCTGTACGGCACCGGGGCGATTAAACTGAATGATGAAACACAGCAAGTTGAGCGTGTTGGCGGTGTACGCTGGACGATCAAAGACG
Organism: uncultured Kordiimonadaceae bacterium; assembly: GCA_963976155.1. GTDB lineage: Bacteria > Pseudomonadota > Alphaproteobacteria > Sphingomonadales > Kordiimonadaceae > Kordiimonas. Next base: position 10,852 of record CAXBKT010000019.1, read on the forward strand.
GTGTTGTCTATGACGCCTTCAAACTTCGTGCAGATGTACGTGAGATGGTGCGGGACGCGAAAGTAAAAGCGGGCATGTCACTTGATGCGCCGCTTTCTGTCGCAAATGCGCCTCAGCCTGAATAGAGTGGTCATAATTTACTGCTAGATCTGAGAAAGGCACCCCATATGGGTGCCTTTTTTATTCTTCTGTTTTTTTGGGGGAGAGGGCAGGCCAAACTTGTGCGGTACCAAGAGCATAGAAAAAGCCATATACCAACACAATCAAGGACGAGATGAACAGAAATTTCACATCCTGCTGCACACCCAACAGATAAGGGTTGTCCATAAAAATAACAAAGCCAATGCCAAAGAAGGCGCGCCCTAAATAGACAAGTGAAATACCAACAAGGCAAAATCGCATGAAGGGCAATCGGCGAATAAGCCCTGCGCCCGCAAAGGCGTAAGCCGCCCAGACGGAAAGCACGGCCCCAATAAAACAAGTGACCACCACCGGGTAGGCTTCACCGCGTTCAGCCATTTGCGCCATTTCTTCACCCGCGCCAAAAAACCGATACCAATCAGGGTCAGCAACGATGGCGGAAAAATGGATGAGGGCTGCGATGGCGCTAAGAACACCGGCGATTATTAGGGCGATGTTCTTATTGATGTCATTCATTTTTGTCGGATTGTCCAAAGGTTGCTTCCTTTACGTCATATTCTCGCCCGATAAGTTTGATCATAGCAAACAGCATGCCCATCAATATCATTGCTTTGTAACGAAATTCCATCTCTGACAACCATGGGGCAAAGGCGAGTAAAAGTGCTGTCACAAGCAGCCATAGGAAGGCTTTGATGATGGATCGCGGTATTTTTTGTGAATAGTCCATATAGTCCCCCAACATATAAGTCATGGGGAGTTTATGGTGTTTGATAAAAAAATGCATCTGCTTTTGTTGTTGGTGAACGGGCCTAAACCAATAGATGGGTATTTCTAAATGGGCATGTTTAACTAACTGTCAGCTGCGGTAGATCCGCGCACTATGAGTTCCGGGATAAAACAATGCTGACTTGCATCTTGCTCGGGCGAGCGGTCTGGGCGGCATAGTTTTATCAGCAGCTGTGCTGCCCGGCGGGCGATTTCTGTGTTGGGCTGGGAGGCGGTCGTTAGCTTTGGCCAAGTTTGGCGCGAGAAGGGGCTGTTTTCAAAGCCTGCAATCGCCAGGTCGCCCGGTACTGAAATATCATTCAGGCGCGCACAGTATAAAATGCCTGCTGCAACTTCATCATTCCCGCCAACTGCGGCCGTTGGCAGTTCGTCCAGTTCCAGCAGTTCCTTGAAGCCTTGGACACCAGATTCAAACGAATAATCTTTATGAAGTATCAACGCCGGGTCAGATGGTATGCCTGCTTTCTTAAGGGCTGCCAAATGGCCGTTCAAGCGGTTAGGGCTACTTTCGTGTGTCATGTCGCCGGTGATATAGGCAATGCGTTTGTGCCCTAAGCTGATCAAGTGATCAGTGATATGCATACTGGCCGCTTCGTCATCGACAAAAATACCATCTTCGCATTTTCCGGGAATGGCTTTACCGGAGGTGATGCGTACATACGGTAGTTCAATTTCCTTGAGGTGATCGAGAATCTCAGGATTATCTGCAAGAGGCGGTGTCAGAATAAGGCCCGCAAGGCGCGAATGGTGAATAAGGTCGCTGACCTGTTTTACAATATCAGGCGCATGACTATCGCAGGGGCGAATAAGCAACTCATAGTTTTTCTCAAGACATTCTGATAACAGGCCGTTTTGCATGTCCACTACATAATAGGCGTTGGCGTTATCATACAGTAGGCCAAAAATGAAGGTCTGGGTGCCGCGCAGATTACGGGCTGACAAATTCGGTTTGTAATTGAGCGCCTTGATGGCTTCGCTTACTTTAATTTTGGTGTTTTCGCGTACCGCTGATTCGTTGTTTACAACACGCGATACTGTTTTGATGGAAACGCCCGCAAGCTCGGCTACATCATGGATTGTGACTTTTTTCATAGGGCACCGAGTTGGATTTTGTTGCTTGCTGACAATACCATAGTGGGCTCCTTTTAAAGTTCCAGTAGTATATTTGATTAAAGGCACTGGAAACGATTTCATTTTTATATTGACATCGTTGTCATGGCAAGCCATAAAAAAATTCCTATGGTCAGTTTTGTCCAAACTTAAAGAGGGGGAGTTTGCAACGTACTCCCCCTCTTTTTTTGGGTTTTGTTAAGGGCAGAGAATATGAGTAAACGTCAAGGAACGTGGGAACATTTAGAAAAATTAGCGGACACTATGAAGGGTCTTCATCTGAAGCAACTCTTTGCCGAAGATAAGGGCCGCTTTGACAAATATTCGCTTCATACCGACCAGATCTTATTTGATTATTCGAAAAACCTTGTCACCGATGACGTGATGAAAGGGCTGTTTGACCTTGCCAAAGAGGTTGGCCTTTCTGAGTGGCGCGAGAAAATGTTCTCTGGCGGCCGGATCAACATGACAGAAGACCGCCCTGTGCTGCATGTGGCGCTCCGTAACAAGCTTGATAACGCCATTATGGTGGACGGCGTTAATGTCATGGACCTTGTTGGCGAAGAACTGCGCAAGATGGAAGTGTTTGTTAATAAGGTGCGTTCTGGCAAGTGGCGCGGCTATTCGGGCAAGCGTATCACGGATGTCGTGAATATTGGCATTGGTGGCTCCAACCTTGGCCCACAAATGGTGACCGAGGCGCTTAGTAAATATAGCGATGATAAACTTCGCCTGCATTATGTGTCGAACGTGGACAGTATGCAGATCGCGCAGGTGCTTCGCCCGCTTGATCCTGAGACTGTTTTGTTCATCGTGTCGTCAAAAACATTCACAACCCGAGAAACGCTAACAAACGCAAAAACGGCTCGTAACTGGCTGTTTGCATCGTCTTTTGATGAAACAGTTATGCCGCACCATTTTGTCGCTGTAACAGCAAACCGCGCTAATGCACTTGAGTTTGGCCTGCCGGAAGAGAGCATCTTTGACTTATGGGATTGGGTTGGCGGCCGTTTCTCGCTTTGGTCTGCGATTGGATTGCCGATTGCCCTCAATCTTGGGTTTGATAAATTCCGCGAATTATTGGACGGCGCACGCGCAATGGATGAGCATTTTCTGAATGCGCCATTAGAAGAAAACATGCCAGTGGTTCAGGCGCTTATTGGTATCTGGAATAGTAATTTTATGGGCGCGCAGGCGCAGGCTATTTTGCCGTATAATCAGTCGCTCCATATGTTCTCGGCCTACCTGCAGCAGGCAGATATGGAAAGTAATGGTAAGTCGGTTGATTGGGCGGGCAATGAAGTGCCTTATACAACAGGCTCAATTATCTGGGGACAGCTTGGTATTAACGGCCAGCACGCGTTCTATCAGTATTTGCACCAAGGCAAAAATATTGTGCCTGCGGACTTTATTGGCGCGGTTGAAAGCTCAACCACTGTGAGGGGGCATCATGAGTATTTGATGGCTAACTATTTTGCCCAAACGCAGGCCCTGATGAATGGTATTGACGAAGACCAAGTGCGCGAAGAGCTTCGCGCCAAGGGTAAAACTGAGGCTTATATTGATAATTTGGTGTCACACAAAGTTCACCAAGGAAATCGGCCAACGAATAGTATTTTGATGAAGCGAATTGACGCCTTCTCTCTTGGTAGCTTGCTGGCGCTGTATGAACATAAAATCTTTGTTCAGGGTGTTATTTGGCAGGTGTGCTCATTTGATCAATGGGGTGTTGAACTAGGTAAGGAACTCGCGGGCCATATCCTCCCGCAGCTTGAGCAAGACGGAGCGGTAGCTGAACAGGATAGTTCGACCATAGGACTTATAAATTATTATAAAAAAATACGGACTGAACAAAAATCATGAAGCCACTTGATATAATCATATTTGGCGGAGTTGGAGACCTTTCACTCAGGAAGCTCTTGCCCGCCCTTTATTACGCGACCCGGGATGGCCATGTGCCAGAGGGAAGCCGTATTCTTTGTGTGTCACGCACCAAGTATGAGCACAAAGCTTTCCTTGAGCTGGTCAAAAGCAAGTTGCAGGAATTTCTGACAGGTGTTTTTGACAATAAGGTTTGGCAAAAATTCAAGACCCATTTGGTCTACAGGGATATTGACCTTGGTGATGGGGCTTCTTGGCAAAAACTGATCGATTTTCTGGATTTGCCGGAAGACCGCGAGGCTGATTTTGGCCGTGAAATTGTTTATTATCTTTCTGTGCCGCCAACATTGTTCCAACCAGTTTGTGAGCGTATCAAGGAGTTTAGCCTTAACCCTTCTTATAGCCGTCTGATCGTTGAAAAGCCGCTTGGTGAAGACCTTGCGAGCGCAAAAGCCTTAAATGATGTGTTGGCGAGTACATTCTGTGAGCAGCAGATTTACCGCATCGACCATTACCTCGGTAAAGAGGCGGTGCAAAATCTGTTTGCGCTCCGCTTTAGTAACCGACTGATTGAGGCAACCTGGAACCGAGATCATATTCAAAGTGTTGAAATCACGGTGGCGGAAACCGTTGGTGTTGAAGGTCGCGCTGAATATCTCGATCGGGCTGGCGTGCTCAGGGACATGGTGCAAAGCCATTTGTTGCAGCTGGTGTGCTGTATCGCAATGGATACGCCGCTTAGCTTAGACGCCGATGATATCCGCGACGAGAAAGTACGTATTCTGAAGGCGCTTGCGCCGATGACGCCAGAGAATGTTGCGGAGCATGTGGTGCGCGGTCAATACGGTGCTGGTGAGCTCGATGGTAAGAAAGTACCAAGCTATTTGTCTGAGATTATGAATTCAGGCAAGGAGCTGGACGGTTCGGGTGAAACCTTTGTTGCGCTCAAGATGAAAATCAATAATGACCGCTGGCACGGTGTACCCTTTTATGTGCGCACAGGTAAGCGTTTGCCGTCTCGTTATGCGCAGATTATTGTGAAATTTCAGCCGGTGCTGCGTAATCTTTATGAAACTGAGCAGCATAATACGCTAACGATTGAGGTGCAGCCAAATCTTGGTATTAGCCTTGATATGTTCATGAAGCAGTTGATGAGTGAGGACGCGAACCTTATCTCGCACCGCCAGCAAATGGACCTTGGGGTCAGCTATTCAGCTGATATGATGCTTGATAGTGCGGGTGAGCGCCGTTTGCCGTCAGCTTACGAAAAGCTGCTGATTGATGTGATCAAAGGCAACCAGACCTATTTTGTGCGGGATGATGAGATTTTCGCCGCCTGGAAATGGATTGATGGTGTGCGGAAGGCTTGGTCAGAGGCTGAGCTGCCGATGCAGACCTATACGGCAGGTGGCAAAGGGCCGAATGCTGCTGAAAAATTACTCGAAAATAGTTCCCATAAGTGGACTGACGTAAAGGGAGCAAAATAATGCCGACTGTTGCTGAACATAGATATGATAGCCGCGAGCAATTGCTAGCTGACCTGTTGGAGCATGTAACTGGCATTCTCGGCGATGCGGTAGAAGCTAAAGGTAAGGCGTCCATGCTTTTGTCTGGTGGTACGACGCCCGGCGCACTTTATGAGAAAATGTCAGAAGTTGATCTGCCGTGGGAAAAGATTTGGTTTGGTCCAACGGACGAGCGCTGGGTGGACCCTGCCCATGAAGCCAGTAACGAGAAGCTGGTTAGGGAAACGCTGCGTAAAAATAAAGCGGTGAATACCAACTATGTGGGGCATAAGTCAGACTTCCCTGACCCGGCCTCTGGTCTTGCCGCTACGATGGAGCAGATTAAAGTGCTGCCGGAGCCGTATGACATCGTGCTCCTTGGTATGGGCACAGACGGGCATGTGGCATCTTTGTTCCCATGTTCAGCCGATACGCCAGCCGCACTTGACCCCACCAACGCAAACAGTTGCCATCCGATTAACCGGGGCGGCGACGAAGTGCCGCGCATGACCATGACGCTTAATCAGCTTTTGAAAGCTGACCGCATTTTCTTGTTCTTTTATGGCAGCGAAAAAGCGGAGGTGTTTGCTGAGGCCTTGAAAGAGAAAACAGGCAATTTGCCAGTTAGTCATATTCTCCATCAGGATAAAGTGCCTGTAACTCTTTATTGGGCGGAGTAAGACATTGGTTCTGGCAAACATACAGAAAATCACGGACAAGATTGTCGCCCGAAGCCATAACAGTAGGCAGGCCTATCTGAGCATGCTTTCTGAAGCACTTGACCGCGATAATGACACTGCGACACGCTCGAAGCTCGCTTGTGGCAACCTTGCGCACGCCTTTGCGGCGTGTGACATGCATGACAAAGAAAAGCTGTCTGGTGACGAGGCGCGCAACTTTGGCATCGTAACCGCTTATAACGACATGCTTTCTGCGCACGCGCCCTACGCAACATACCCCGATGAGATCAAAAAGGTCGCCACAGAACTTGGTTCTGTGGTTCAAGTCGCCGGCGGTGTGCCAGCAATGTGCGACGGTGTGACCCAAGGCCAAATTGGTATGGAGCTTAGCCTCTTTAGCCGTGATGTGATTGCCATGGCGACGGCGGTGGCGCTGAGCCATGATATGTTTGACGGTGCCTTTTATCTGGGTATTTGCGACAAAATTGTTCCGGGTTTGATGATTGGGGCACTCAGGTTTGGCCATTTGCCGGGTGTGTTTGTGCCAGCAGGCCCAATGCCTTCAGGTTTGCCGAACGATGAAAAAGCCCGCATTCGTCAAGAATATGCGAAGGGTAATGTTGGTCGAAAAGAACTGCTGGAAGCTGAAAGCAAAAGCTACCATAGTGCTGGTACTTGTACCTTCTACGGTACGGCTAACACGAACCAAATGTTAATGGAAATTATGGGGCTTCAGCTTCCGGGCAGTAGCTTCATTAATCCTAATACCGACATGCGTGATGCGATGACGGCAGCTGCGGTTAAGCAGCTTCATGCCATCACGCAGTCAGATAATCATACGCCGCTTGGTTATGTGATATCCGAGAAAACAATCGTGAACGGCATTGTTGGTTTGCTCGCAACGGGCGGCTCGACCAACTTGACCCTGCACCTTGTGACCATAGCGCGGGCTGCCGGTATTCAAATTACTTGGCAGGACATGCACGACTTATCTTCTACTGTACCGCTTTTAACGCGCATTTACCCGAACGGTCTTGCGGATGTGAACCATTTCCACGCGGCAGGTGGCATGACCTTCTTGATTAAAAATCTTCTCGAAGGTGGCTATTTGCACGGTGATGTGAAAACGGCCATGGGCGGCGAAGAGGGTCTATACGCTTACACGAAAGAGCCGGTTCTGACGGATGAAGGTATCGTATGGTGCGAAGGCGCGAGCGAAAGCCTTGATGAGAACGTTCTGCGGTCAACTACCAAGCCGTTCAGTGCTGATGGTGGCCTAAGGGTACTTAAAGGCAACCTTGGTAATGCCGTTATTAAAACTTCAGCAGTGAAAGAAAACCACCGCTATGTGAAAGCGCCAGCGAAAGTTTTCCATACGCAAGACGCTCTTCAAGATGCCTTTACGGCCGGTGAACTGGACCGAGATTTTGTCGCTGTTATCCGTTTTCAGGGCCCAAAAGCGTGCGGCATGCCGGAACTTCATAAGCTGACACCGTCGCTTGGTGTATTGCAGGATAAAGGGTTTAAGGTCGCGCTTATCACGGATGGCCGTATGTCGGGTGCGTCCGGTAAAGTGCCCGCCGCCATTCACCTAAGCCCTGAGGCTGTAGACAAAGGCCCAATCGGCTTGGTGCAAGAAGGCGACATTGTTGAGCTAGATGCAAATGAGGGCACCTTGAAGCTTTTGGTGGACGATGCTGAGCTTCAAAAGCGTACCCACGCGAGCGAAGAGCTGAGCCATAACCGTTTTGGTCTTGGCCGCGAGCTGTTTGAAACATTCAGGCAAACAGCAGGCCCGGCGGAAGAAGGCGCATCCGTGTTTTTTGGTGGAGAGTATGATGCATAAAAACCTTGAGCTTGGTGAGGCGCTAAGCCTCGCGCCCGTGGTGCCTGTCATGGTTATCAATAATATTGATGACGCAGTTCCGATGGCGAAGGCCTTAATCGCGGGCGGGCTTAAAGCGCTTGAAATTACCCTTCGCACAGACTGTGCTTTAGAAGCTGTACGTCGCATTAGTGCAGAAGTTACAGGCGGTGTTGTGGGTGTTGGTACGGTTAATGACGCTGACCAGTTTGCGGAAGCGCATAAAGCTGGTGCACAGTTTGCCATCAGCCCCGGCACGACTGATGAATTACTTGCAGCGGCGGATGACATTCCGCTTCCCTACTTGCCGGGTGTAGCGACACCGTCTGAAGCCATGAAGCTTCGTAGTCGTGGGTATCGTTACTTGAAGCTGTTCCCTGCCGAAGCAGTTGGTGGGCGGGATTTACTTAAGTCAATAGGCGGCCCGTTACCGGATATTAAGTTTTGCCCAACGGGTGGCATTACGCCTACCTCTGCGCCGGAGTATCTAGCACTTTCAAATGTGGTGTGCGTTGGGGGCAGCTGGATGCTGCCGTCTGACCTTGTGAAGGCTGGTGATTGGGAAGCTGTTACGCTCCTCGCGGCGACGGCTTCGGAGTTAAAGTAATGAGTGAGACGATCTACTTCCTCGGCATCGATGGCGGTGGCAGTAAATGCCGGGCGCGGATTGTGTCGATTGAGGATGAAATACTCGGCCGTGGTGTTGCGGGTTCTGCAAACATCCTAGAAGGTTTTGAGCATTCTACCGGCGCAATTTTAGACGCTACCTATAAGGCACTTGATGACGCAAACCTACCTCATGCGGCGATTAAAAAGCTGGTGGCGGGTATTGGTCTCGCTGGTGCAAATGTTCCAGAGCTTCATGGTACTCTAATGAAATGGGAACACCCTTTCAAAGAAATGCATGTAGCCAGTGATCTTCATATAGCTTGTCTCGGTGCCCACGGCGGCGGTGACGGTGCGGTGATTATTACTGGCACGGGTTCGTCAGGGTATTCGAATGTTGACGGTGTCTCGACCGAATACGGCGGGCATGGATTTCCTGTTGGTGACAAAGGTGCAGGCGCGTGGCTCGGCCTGAAAGCCTTGCAGCATGGCCTCAGGGCAGAAGGTAATCTTGGCCGTCAGACGGTGCTAACCGGCATGTTAATGGATTATTTTGATGTTACCGAGTTGCTGCCGATGGTGTCGAAAATTGCACGTGCGAAGCCTTCTGAGTACGCAAAGCTTGCGCCGATGGTGTTTGAAGCTGCGGAAGATAATGACGATGTTGCCATTGATATCATTCAAGACGGTGCTGGTTATATCAGCCGTATGGCGCGTGAATTACTCAAGAAAAATCCACCGCGTTTATCGATTTTAGGCGGTGTTTCCGAGCGCCTCAAGCACTGGCTTGATCAAGAGGTGGCCTCCAAGCTGGTTGACCCGATGGGCTGTGCCGAACAAGGCGCGGTACTTTTTGCCAGACAGAATATGAATAGCTAAACGCAGTATATGTAAAGGGACTAAGAGTAATGACTACTGTGATGGAAATGGAAGCTAAGGAAGCGCCGCAGCGCGTTGCAAACCAGCTTTCGGAAAACAAAGCCCTTGTCGCAGGCATCGTTGAAAAGATTAAGGCATTTGACCCCAAATATGTGGTGACAGTTGGCCGTGGTACATCAGACCATGCCGGTGTATTTGCTAAATATTTGGTCGAGGTTGAGCTTGGCCTGCCGGTTTCGTCAGCAGCTCCTTCAGTGTCTGGCGTGTACGGCAAGCAGATGGACCTTTCAAGCGGTCTCGTGCTGTTTATCTCTCAGTCTGGCCGCAGCCCAGACATTCTTGGTCAAGTAGAAATGGCCAAAAAAGGCGGTGCGTTTTGTGTGGCGCTTGTGAACGATGAGACATCGCCGATCAAAGATATGGTGGATGCGGTTATCCCGCTGAAAGCTGGCGAAGAAAATGCCGTAGCGGCAACAAAAAGTTACCTAACTACTCTGTCCGCCATTTTGCAGTTGGTAGCAACATGGGCGGGCAACGTAGGCCTGCTCGCGGCGCTTGATGATTTGCCACAGCATCTGCAAGATGCTGTTGATGCACCTCAGCAAATCCCAACGGCAGATTTACAAGATGTTAAAAACTGCGTGGTGCTTGGCCGTGGCTTTGGTTATGCGGTGTCGCTTGAGATTGCTCTTAAACTTAAGGAAGTCTGTGCCATTCATGCGGAAGCTTTCAGTAGCGCAGAGTTTCTGCATGGGCCCGTTACGCTTGCGGAACAAGAACTGACAATCCTCGATATTCCTGTGCGGGATGAAAGTTTTGAGGCGCACACAGCCCAAGTTGAAGGTGTGAAAGCACGGGGTGCTTCCCTCATTCATATGGCGCAAGTGAGCAACGATATTCACCCACGCGTCGCGCCACTTACGATCCTGCAGCGCTTCTATCTGGATGTTGAGAAAATAGCCTTGGCGCGCGGAGTTAACCCTGATGCGCCTCCGGGCCTCAAAAAAGTAACGAAGACACTGTAGGACCAACAATGAGCACAGTATATATTGCCGAGCGGCTATTTGATGGCCACCAGATGCACCAAAATGTACCTGTAACAGTAGACGGGGATATTTTTGAAGGACTGCACACTAGTGTTGGTGCGGAAGAAGTGCGCCTTAAGGGTACGATTGTGCCCGGCTATATTGATGCGCAAGTGAATGGCGGCGGCGGTGCACTCTTTAACGCTGACCCTACAATCGATGCTCTGCACCGGATTTTTTCAGCTCACTCACGTTTTGGTACGACCGGTATGATGCCGACGTTTATCACAGGTGACCTTGCCGATATGAAGCGTGCAGCAGACGCGGTTGCTGCTGCAATTAGGCATGGTAGCAACGGTATTCTTGGCGTGCATTTTGAAGGGCCGCATTTATCGCCCGCAAAAAAGGGCACCCACACGGTCAGTTATATTCGTCCACTCGGCGATGACGAGATGGAAATTTACGCTCGCGAAGATATCGGTATCCGTAAAATTACGGTTGCGCCTGATATGGTGTCGCCAGAGCAGATTAAGGCCCTCGTTGATATGGGAGTGATTGTGTCGCTTGGGCATTCAGGCGCTGATTATGAAACCGCGAAGGCCGCGTTGGATGCAGGAGCCTCGTGTTTTACGCACTTGTTCAATGCAATGTCACCGTTTGAAGGGCGTAGGCCCGGCATGGTTGGTGCGGCACTTCTCGACGAAAATAGCTGGTGTGGCATCATAATTGATAATCTGCATGTGCATGTCGACAGCGCAAGGGTTGCCCTTAAGGCAAAATCCACAGGCAAGATGATGCTGGTGACAGATGCAATGCCGCCGGTGGGCTCGAATGAAGCAGAGTTTGTCTTACTGGGTGAAAAAGTGACCCGCACAGGCAATGCGCTTCGCGCATCTGAGGGGCAACTTGCGGGTTCTGTGCTGGATATGGAAGGAGCTGTGCGTAACACGGTTCGCTCGCTAGGTGTGGGCTTGGATGAGGCGCTGCGTATGGCATCGTTGTATCCCGCAGAGTTTTTAGGCATTGCCGACAAGGTTGGCAGTATTGCAGCAGGCAAGAAAGCAGATTTCTTACTGCTGGATGAGAATTTGAAGGTGCAGTCGTCTTGGGTGGGCGGCGTGCGCCTGTTTTAAGTTTGGTGGTCAGTAAGGCGGCCACCGCAAGGGACTAATTAAGGGGAGGAACATTTGTTTTTATCAACATTGGACTGGGGCATTGTTATTGGCTTTTTGGCCTTAACGCTGTTTGTTGGCTTCTGGGTCAGTAAAAGGGCGTCGAAAGACAGTAGTTCCTATTTTCTTGGTGGCCGTAATATGCCGTGGTGGCTTTTGGGTACGTCCATGGTGGCAACTACCTTTGCGGCGGATACGCCAAATTTGGTGACTGACATTGTACGGAGCCAAGGTGTGTCTGGTAACTGGGTTTGGTGGTGTATGCTGCTGACCGGCATGCTGACAACCTTTGTGTATGCGCGCTTGTGGCGCAGACTTGGCGTCACCACGGATATCGAATTTTACGAGCGGCGTTATAGCGGTAGGTCAGCGGAATATTTGCGTGGTTTTCGCGCTGTATATCTGGGTGTTTTCTTTAACGTCATGATTATGGCAACCGTGACTCTCGCAGCGATTAAAATTGGTAGTGTTCTTTTTAACATGTCACCGCTCATGATGGTTTTGGCAGCTGGCGGTGTGACAGTACTTTTCAGTGCGCTGGGGGGCTTTCTGGGTGTTCTTGTGACTGACATGATCCTGTTTGTCACAGCGATGATCGGGTCAGGGCTCGCGGCATACTATTCACTTAGTCATCCCGCGGTTGGTGGCATTGACGGCCTGATGAGTAACCCTGAAGTGGCAAGCAAATTATCCATGCTGCCTGACTTTAGAGAGCCATCGCACTGGGTGCCTTTGTTCCTTATCCCGCTTGCGGTTCAGTGGTGGGCGTCATGGTATCCTGGGGCAGAGCCGGGCGGCGGCGGTTATATCGCGCAGCGTATGCTTGCAGCTAAAGATGAAAATCATGCTGTTGCAGCGTCGGCTTTCTTCAATATTGCACACTATGCGCTGCGCCCGTGGCCGTGGATTTTGGTAGCCCTTGCGTCGATCATTGTTTATCCGGACCTTGCAAGTATCAAAGCAGCTCTGCCGCACGTGCCAGACAGCGTGATGGGGGAGGATCTTGCTTACTCTGCGATGTTATTGTTTCTGCCGGCAGGCGTACTTGGACTTGTGGTGGCGTCACTCGTGTCCGCTTATATCTCTACGATATCAACACACTTGAACTGGGGCGCGTCATACGCAGTGAATGATTTCTATAATCGCTTCATCAACACGAATGCCACAGACAAGCAGCAGGTGATGGTGGGTCGTGTGATGACTGTTTTGTTGATGGTGGCCGCGTCCTTGATGGCACTTGTACTGGAAAGCGCCTTGCAAGCATTCCAGCTTCTGCTTTCTATTGGTGCAGGCACTGGGCTGTTGTTTATCCTTCGTTGGTTCTGGACGCGTATCAATGTTTGGAGCGAGATTTCAGCGATGGTGTTGTCGTTTGCTTTCAGCCTGTTCATTCAGTTTGGGCCGTATGCGAACTTGGTAACATGGGAAAAATTCGTCGCAAGCGTTATCCTGACCACAATTGGCTGGGTTGCCGTTACGTTGATGACAAGCCCAACGGATAAAGCGCAGCTTGATGCATTCAATAAAGCGATCAAGGGACAAGAAGGTGAGATTAAAACAGGCCTTTACGCTACGCTCGCATGTACTGCGGCAATTTACGGCTTCTTGTTTACAACTGGTAACTTCATCTTCGGGGATTATATGACCGCTGGAGTTCTTGCTGCGATTACTATTGTATGTGGCTTCACTACAATGAAGCTTGTTAAGAGCGAGTAAGATATTGTTAAAAAAGCTAACAAAAAGGCGCCTCCTTAAACTGGGGAGCGCCTTTTTAAAATATTAGTCCCCTACTCGAGTAAGTATGAGTTCAGAAGCGTCTAAACCGGCTTTGCTTAAATAGGTTTCACCGCGGACCATACTCATACCTGTATCTGAAATTTTAAAATCTAAGCTGTGCTGGTGTGATTGCTCGCGGCTTTCCAGGTTTGTCGCGTCCATATACTTGAATTCAATTTCGTGTGGGCGGGAACCCGCTTTTAGTTTCAGCCTAGGTTGATTGCCTTGTGGGCAATAATGGGTGGCGAGTAAATCTGTACCGTCACGGTGGTAGGTGGTCAGGGAATGGTTTTTTCGCCATACATCCAGCGTTCCATAAGGACTGTGCCGCCGGCTGTTGGTTCAAAGCGGATGATTAGCTCTGAGTTTGATGAGTCTGCTTTCTTCCAATCGCCAACAAGGCCAGATAATTTCTCGTATGTATCCGCGGCATGTTCTGCGGCTGCAGTAGCCGCGGGTAAAAACATGTAAGCCGCTGATAAAATTAGAATGATGTGCTGTTTCATATTGTCTCCAAAAGTGCGTCCGTATTCCTTTTTTAGAAGCATAGACACAAATTTGAATGTGTCATGTTGAATTGGAGCGTTATTTGCAGTTCCAACGATGGCTTTCATGTTTGCTGTTCATTTATGGCGTTAAATATTTATATGGAGGCCGGTAAGCCCAAAAAATCATTAGTGAATCGGTGTTTCTCCCGAATGAATAATGTGCCTTCTTCGCTCTCTTTAGGCTGGCGTTTCCCTTGAGGGTGTTGGGATTATTGACCGGGAGTGTGGCCTTTTGGACACGATCAGTTAACACGTAGTAACTTTTTGTTGAAAGCGTTTTCAGTTTGATGTACGGTCAAAAATGAAAGCGCTTACATTATGTGTCTTGAGTGTGAACTAGATTCTAAAAAAAGAACATCACACCATAGAGGTTTGCCAGACTGACGCAGAGCTTAAGTGGCGGTTTCTGCATAGAGGAGAGGAAAATGAAGTTGAGGAAATCGATGTTGTTGGGGTCTGTTAGCGCCGTTGTCATGGTGACAAGTGCGGGTATTGCCCAAGATGCAGCAACGGATGAGTTGGATGAGATTGTCGTAACGGGTATCCGTGGCGGCTTGATGCAATCACTACGCACAAAACGTAATAGCAATGCCATCGTGGATGCTATTTCGTCAGAAGATATTGGTAAGTTCCCTGACAAAAACGTGGCAGAATCTTTGCAGCGTGTGCCGGGTGTAACTATTCAGCGTCAATTCGGCGAAGGTGCCGGTGTTGCGATCCGTGGTGCCAGTCAAAATATGACGCTGACTACAATGAATGGTCAGAATGTAGCTTCAACGGGTTGGTTCGTGTTTGAACCTGCGCGCCGTAGTTTTAACTATTCACTACTACCATCAGAGCTTGTTGGTAACATTGAAGTGTATAAGTCCGCACAGGCTGATCTGCCTGAAGGTGGTGTTGGTGGTACTGTTATTATTAATACACGCAAGCCACTTGATATGGATGAGTTGAATATTTACGGCTCAATTGAAGGTACGCATACAAACGATTCTGATAAAATTGATCCACAGTTTTCGGGCATGGCCAGCTGGAAAAATGACAAGGGTAATTTTGGTGTCCTGGTTTCTGGTGTTTATCAGCGCCGTCAAATGCAGCGTCAGGGTAACGAAGCATTCTGGGAATGGGGTGCAGGTCCGGTTGGGTTTGTTCAAGACCGTAAGCGGTCTGCGGTTAACGCGACTGTTCAGTTCCAGCCTACTGAAAATCTTGATATCACGGCTAACTATACACGCATGCAAATGGAAGCCGACAACACCAACTATGCACTGTGGTTAACGCAGGGCAACTGTACTTGGTGTGGTGTTGATGTGCCTGATTCTGACAAACTGCGTGGTACGCCAGTGAAGGGTCCGCTTAATGTGGCTTTCTATCAGGCACGCCCACGTGAAGCGACTATGAAATCAGAAGTGTTTGATTTCGATAGTACGTATCAAGGCGATGGTTTTGTTGTTGATTTCCAAATTGGTAAAACAACATCATCTGGTGGTACTGACTTTGAGATGGTTCTTGAAGATGGTAACGGCGGTACGCCAATTCCAGGCGGTACATATGACTTCTCTGGTGGTCATCAGACATGGGATGTTGCTGGTTTTGACCTGGCGGGCTACGATCCTGGTACTCTTGCGATGGGTACGGGTCCAAACTTCAACAGAACACCAAAAACTGATGAAGAGTTTTATGCGCAGCTCGATCTCGAATATGATGTTGATTACGGCGTGGTTACTCAAATCAAAACTGGTTTCAAATATGCTGATCATAACACTACAAGTTTGCGGTATGAGTTTGATCAAGTAGCTGGCTTTGATAATATTATTTCTACCAGTGGCCTAAGTTCAGAATTGATTGATATTGGCGCTGGCAATTATCAGATGACGCTGTTTGATGCTGAGCAGCTTAAAGATATCGCGAAAGCAAGCATCACAGGTGAAACCGAAGATCTTGGTGCTCACAGTGAAATCGACGAGAAGAATACATCTGCTTATGTGATGGCTTCCTTCGAAGGCGATGGTTTCCGCGGTAATGCTGGTGTGCGTTATACTCATACAAGTGCAACATCTACGTATTATGTGGATGGCCAGATGCAAACAAGTGACGCGTCATACTCACAGTTCCTGCCAAGCTTCAATGCTGCGCTTGACCTAGCTGATGATGTGGTGCTGCGTGCTTCTGCTGCACGTACAATGACACGCCCACAATATGTGGACATGTATGTTAACCCGAATGTGGTTGGTCCGAATGATGACCTACCTAACAATCAGTTTTGGATTGTTGGTAATGTTGGTTTGAAACCATTCATTTCAGATCAGTTTGACATCTCACTTGAGTATTATTTTGCAGAGGGCTCTCTTCTATCTGTGGGCTTCTTCATGAAAGATGTGAAGAACTTTGTAAGTAATACAGAATACCGTGCGAGTGCTGCGGATATCCCATTCCCGCTACCTGATGCTGATGAAGCAGCAGACGGCTGGACAGTTCAAGAAAAGATCAATGGTAAAACTGCCCTGATCAAAGGCTTTGAACTTCAGTATCAGCAAGATTTCCAAAACGGTTTTGGTGCAATTGTCAACTATACGTACACGGACTCAGCTGCTGAAGACGCTACTGTCTTTGGTGATCAGAACCGTGTGTTGAGTGATGCGTCCAAGCATTCTGCGAACGTATCAGCCTACTATGAAGCTGATAGTTTCCAGGCGCGTGTGTCTTATAACTATCGTAGTAAATATATGCTCCGTGAAGTAGGTGCCTACGGCAACCGCCTGCATAAAGCCTATGGTACTGTTGATATGAGTGCGTCTTGGTTTGTTACAGATCAGATCACAGTTAATTTAGACGTGAATAACCTGTTTGAACAAAATGCTGAACAGCTTGGTAACAATGCTCAGTACACACCAAACAGTGGCTTTACGCGTGGTTTCCCACTCTATGAGTATGAAACAGCACGTCGTATGACACTGGGTCTAAGCTTCAAATACTAGAACACTGTTCTAAGCAATTAAAAGGGGAGTGCATAACTCCCCTTTTTTTGTGGCCCAATTTTCTCTAGGGTACGGGCAATGTTTAAATTATGGAGCCTAGAATGAGCACGAATGTAATCCCTGTTAATAGCGAACTTCACTCTGACTTGAAGGTTAAGAATGAAGTGCATCTGGGTTTTGTCACTGACCAACAAATTGTACCGGTTGTTGTGCATGAGTATGCGCTGGCAGCAACGAACTACCCTGTTGTATTTGTGAAAAACAATGAGACTGGACAGTTTCAATCAGTTGTCTTGATGGGCCTTGAGCAGGGTGAAAACCTATTCATTGAAAACGACAAATGGCAAGGCACTCACATTCCGGGTGTTGTTCAAAATTACCCTTTCAAGCTTCTAGCGACGGATGAAGAAGGTTCGCAGCTTTTGTTGGCGCTCGATCATGATAGTGCTTTTGTGGGTGATGATGCAGGCGAAGCATTGTTTGATGCGGACAAGAAAGAAACACCGTTCTTGGAGCAGCGGAAAAACGCTGTCATCCAATATTTTGAATCGGGACATGTAACCGATAATTTCCTTGCGCAAATTGTTGAGTTGGACCTGATGGTGCCTCGTAGCCTGACGGTGAAGATTGAAGAAAAAGAAACGAATTTGGATGGCTTGTATTTCATCGATGAGCAAAAGCTAAACGCTTTATCAGATGAAGATTTTGGCAAACTACGCAAACGGGGCTTTTTGCCGCTCGTTTATGCGCATTTGGTGTCGTTACACCAAATTCAGCGTTTGGTGCGTCTACGGACAGCTAAAACATAAACAAAGACAGGTGTGCGGATGGGCGAGGATAAATCAGGCGCTATTAAACATGTGCTTGTGGTTGGCGGCGGAACAGCAGGTTGGCTGTCGGCTTGCCACCTCGCCAAGAAGCTGCATAGTAATCTTCCGGATGGCATCAAGATTACACTTGTTGAATCGCCCGAAATTCCCACAATTGGGGTAGGCGAAGGAACAGTACCTGCGATTCGTAATACCCTTGAGTATTTAGGTATTAGTGAGAGTGACTTCGTGCGTGAGTGCGACGTCACTTTCAAACAAAGCATCAAGTTTGTGGATTGGCGTGACGTGCCGGGCACCTCTGCAGACAATTCGTATCACCATATTTTTGATTATCCGGCGATTTCTGACATTGACTTAACTCCTTACTGGTTAATGGGTGAGGCGGGTGATGTACCCTATGTTAATGCTGTTGCCGTGCAAGGGCAGGTATGTGACGGCGGTTTCGGCCCCAAAATCATGACCCACCCCGAGTATCTAGGAGCTACCAACTACGCGTACCATCTGGATGCCGCTAAATTCGCGCGCTTCCTCACAAAACATGCGACAGAGAAGCTTGGCGTTAATCATATCCTCGCGACGGTTACTGACGTGCAAATGGCATTGGATGGCAATATTGCTGCGATTGACACCAAAGAGGCAGGTCTTTTGTCGGCCGACCTATTTGTAGATTGCACAGGTTTTGCTGCGTTGATGATTGGGCAAAAGCTCGGCGTTGAATTTATCAGTAAAAGTGATGTGTTGTTTGTGGATCACGCACTGGCGGTTCAGGTGCCGTATGTAAACGCTGATGACCCGATCCCTTGTCACACGATTTCAACTGCGAAGGAGGCAGGCTGGATTTGGGATATCGGCCTATCAGAGCGACGTGGTACGGGCTATGTTTATTCGTCAAGGCACACGAGCCACGAGCGAGCGGAAGAGGTGATGCGTAGTTACCTCCGTGAGACTATTGGTAGTGCGGCTGATGACGTTATGTGTCGGCGTATTCCGATGCAAATTGGTTACCGTGAAAAATTTTGGGTGAAAAACTGCGTTTCTATTGGGCTTTCGCAGGGGTTTGTCGAGCCGCTTGAGGCAACGGGTTTGCTTGTGTTTGATGCAACAGCGCGCATGCTGGCTGATCTGTTTCCGCCGTCCCTTGAAACTATGCCCGCGATTGCGGCTCGCTTTAATGACCGAGTAAAATTTGCTTGGGACCGAGTAATTGATTTTATCAAGCTGCATTACTGTTTGTCTAAGCGGGATGATAGTGATTTTTGGCGAGATAATTGTGATCCGGTAACAATCCCGCAAACACTGCTTGATAACTTGGCCCTCTGGAGACATCAGCCGCCGAGCAGTTACGACTTCTCCAGTAAGCTAGAGATATTTAATTTAGAGAACTATCTCTATGTGCTGTACGGCATGAAGTTTGAAACTGAAATGGACCCTATCGCATATCGTTACAGGGACAGTGAACTAGCGCAGGCTGCCTTCAAGACTCTCCGGCAAAATACCGAGCAGATGGTAGGTAGTTTGCTGCCGCACCGCGAGCTAATTGACCGAATTAATAAATATGGAATGCAGCGCATTTAGGCTGCCAAAGTTGCCGTAAAATACCGAGTAAAAGGACATGATATGACAGAGCAGACACTCAAGAAAATTACCATTGTTGGTGGCGGCTCTGCTGGTTGGATGACAGCCATCCATTTGAATAAAGTATTTAATCACAGTAAAAAGACCTTCGATATTACCGTTATTGAAAGCCCTGATATTGGCATTATTGGTGTGGGCGAGGCGACAGTGCACAGTGTGCGGTTTTTCTTTGCAGCACTTGGACTCGATGAGAATGAATTGCTAAGGGAAACGAATGCTAGCCTCAAGACAGGTATTATGTTCAGAAACTGGATGAAGCCTGTGGACGGAAAAACACACGAGTATTTCCATCCGTTTGAGCATCAGCCTTTGGGGCGCGAGCTTGATATTTCTAGTAATTGGTTTCTGACAGAGAGGTTTGAGCAGGAGCGTTATGACGAGGGCGTTTGCTTAAGCAGTGCGCTTATTAAAGCAGGGCATGGACCAAAGGGGCCGGGATCGCGTCAGTATCAGGGGGTGGTACCATACGGGTATCATATTGATGCTGTGTTGCTTGCGCGGTTTTTACGCCGCAAGTCTGTTGAGGCAGGTGTTACCCATATTGAAGCCACTATCAAAGATGTCCGCGTTGAAGGCGAAAATATCAAATCGGTACATACAGAAGATGCGGCTTTTGAAGCAGACATGTTTATAGACTGTACCGGGTTTCGCGGCATGCTTATCGATAAACTCAAAGCCGAGAACTGGGATAGTTTTTCTGAAGCATTACCTTGTAATAAAGCTGTGGCGATGCAGCGTGAATTTGATGAGGGCGAAGGCCCGGACCCCTACACAACGGCGACTGCACTTTCGAACGGATGGGCTTGGCAAATTGGTCTGCTGAACCGGCAAGGCACAGGCTATGTCTATGACGGCAACCGTATGAGCAGCGATGAGGCAGAGGCCGAATTGCGGAAGTTTGTTGGTATTACCGACGACAACCTTATTAAATCCAACCATCTTAATATGAAGATAGGTTGCCGTAAGGAGTTTTGGGTTGGTAATTGTATTGCAACAGGTCTTGCGGGTGGCTTTATTGAGCCGCTGGAGTCAACCGGATTGCACCTGATTAACTTGGCAGCAGGTTTGATGAGCACGCATCTTGCTAGTGATAATCCGCCGCAAGGTGTGAAAGATAGTTTTAACCGTTTGATGAATGGGTTTTATCAGGACCTCAAGCAGTTCATTGTCTTGCATTATTGTTTGTCAGACCGGGATGACAGTGACTTTTGGCGCGGCGCGCAGGCTACCGTTGAGCACTGTGAGTGGCTTAAGAACCAGCTTGAAATCTGGAAATATAAAATCTGCGAGTACCAAGATTTGGCCGGAGCTTTTTCTACTGTATTTACCGACGAAAATTACCGCTTTATCCTGTACGGCATGCAGCATTACCCAAAACTTCAGATGAATCTGGATAAGGGCACTAGTCAGGCAATGTATGAAACGCTCGCGAAAATGTCCGAGAATGCCGTACGAAATACACTGCCGCACAGCAACTACCTGAAGCAACTTAACCTTTGAGATAGTCCTATGTAGGGGTCTCTCACCTTTTAATTGCTACGTCGGAAGAATTGACGTATTTAATGAAAGCGCTTCCAATTTATGGGAGGCAATCTACGAGTACAGGCGTTGTCGCGGTAGGTACGGCGCATAGGGGGTAAACATGGCGGGTAAGAGACTTCTTTCACTTGATGTGATGCGGGGCTTAACGGTTATTGGAATGATTGTCGTAAACGGTGCCGCCATTTATAGTGGCTGGGGCGAACGCCCAGTTTACGGTACGCTGTTGCATGCTAATTGGCATGGCACAACGCTTGCGGACCTTGTGTTTCCTTTCTTCATTTTTATTGTTGGGGTTTCCATCCCCTTTGCGCTGTCTGGTGCAAAAGAGAAAACAGGGCTAACGCTTGATTTAACCCGTCGTCTTGTTTGGCGCGGTACCCTCCTGTTTCTAATAGGCATGGGGCTGACCTTCTATTTTTATAATGTCGATGGTGAAAAGCTGTTCCGTTTGCTGGGGGTCTTGCAGCGCATTGGCCTTGTGTTTATTGGAGCAGCATTAATTTTCATGGTGACGAACATCCGCGCTCAGATGGTTATTGTTGGGGCGATCTTGCTGCTCTACTGGCCGCTTATGTATGTGCCTTATCCTGACGGGGTTGTCGACCTAGCGGCGCCGGGACAAAATTTTGTACAATGGTTTGACCGCGCGGTTCTTGGTGGGCGGGTGTTTGCTGCAAATGCGCCGTATCCTTACGAACCGGAAGGATTGCTTAGCACTTTTCCCGCTATTGCGCAGGCACTTCTTGGCGTGCTTTTAGGCCAGTGGCTCAGGCTAGTTGGTAATGCTTTACCGCTTGCGCGTTTGGTAGCTGGCGGCGCGGCGATGGCCACGATTGGCTGGGTATGGTCATTCTATTTCCCGCTAAACAAAAACCTCTGGAGCAGCAGCTTTGTTCTTTGGACAAGTGGTCTTGCGGTCATGTTGTTTGCGCTTCTTTATTATTTGGTGGACTTGAAAAACTGGGGGCGTTTTTGGGCCCGGCCATGCCAAGCGTTTGGTATAAACAGTATTGCCGGATATGTGCTTCACACCCTTATAACCGGATGGGTTTGGCTCAGTCCGCTTGGGCTGGGTCTGTACACATATGCATTGAATTTTATGCCGGCTGAAATGGCGCTACTTTTGCCTGTTGCGATGAATGTCGTGGTTACCTGGGTGCCGGTGGCGGTACTGCAACATAGAAATATCATTATTAAGGTGTAAATATAATGAAAACGCTTTCATTTTAAAATAAAGCAAGTTACAGTGCATCAAATTTGTTGTTCAGCTGTGGGGGCGGGGCACCAGGAAAACCAACAAGATTCCGAGTAGAGACTGCTGGTGAGTGTAAAAAATAATTCTACAGACCAATTGTATATTGGTATCGACGGAGGTGGCAGTAAGTCACGAGCCCGGCTTTTTTCAAAAGCGACAGGTGTGCTCGGAACAGGACTGTCTGGCCCCGCTAATGCTTTCCAAGATTTGGACGGTGCTATCCGATCAATCAAGGATGCAACTCATAAAGCTCTGGACGCTGCGGATATCCCACGTTCGGAACTTGGTGGCATCATCACGGGCATTGGCATCGCTGGTGCGAATTTACCAAACACTCGCGTTGCCCTCCAGAACTGGAAACATCCTTACCGGGATTTGCATGTAACAACTGATTTGCATATCGCATGCCTCGGTGCACATCACGGCGGCAATGGCGCAGTGATTATTGCGGGTACGGGTTCTGCGGGTATTTCCTATGTGGATGATACGCTTCACGTGATGGGCGGGCACGGTTTTCCGTTCGGTGATAAAAGCAGTGGTGCCTGGATGGGCTTGCAAGCCTTAAAGCATACCCTGTTGGTGTTAGATGGCTTCGCCAAGCGCACGGCTTTGGTGGACCATATGCTCGATAAATTACAACTGACGGATGCCGTCTCCATTGTGGAGAAAATGTCGGGGGCACGCTCAACGCGGTTTGCACAGTTTGCGCCGTGCGTGTTTCAGGCTGCACAGCTGAAAGACGAAGTTGCAATTGATATAATCAAAGAAGGTGCGGACTATTTGTCTAAAATGGGACGGCGTTTACTTGAGAAAAACCCACCACGTCTGAGTTTTATTGGTGGGCTTGCACCCTTTGTTGCGCCTTGGCTAGATGATGATGTCGCAGATGAATTATCAACGCCGTATGACCCGCCTGAAGGTGGTGCGATCATATTTGCGGAGCGCGAGTTAAAACCCGAACCTCTGATGGTTGCGGAGTTATAATCTAAACGTTTTGGGAGGAATGCGTGAGCTTATTCACAGCAGGATTGATTAAGGGGCGCATCATAGTTGGCGCCCTTTTGGCCTTGGGTTTGACGGGGTGTAACGAAGCAATTGAGGATAAAGGGTCAACGCACGAGAGCATTGTTGAAAGCCCGGCACCTGTTATCGTTCCCTTACCGAAACAACTTGAATTTACTGAAGGGGCTTTTGTTCTTAATGAAGAAACCCGTTTTCTGGTACGCGGTGAAGCTGAAGCTACAATAGCTGAATTTTTCAAAGACTTGATTGCACCTGCGACAGGCTTACATCCGGCTATCATTCGCGATGCACCGATAGTTGACAATACTATTGAGTTTGCACTTTCAGAAGGCGTGACTGCGGCAGAAGGGTACCAACTGTCTGTTCGGCCAGATCATGTGCGCGTGACGGCGGCGACGCCTGCGGGCTTATTCTATGCTGTGCAGACACTGCGCCAGTTGCTACCGGTTGCTATTGAAAAACAATTCCCGATGGGAAACACCGACTGGTCTATTCCAGCTGTAGAGATTGAGGACGAGCCGCGTTTTGAATATCGGGGCATGCACCTTGATGTGTCGCGTACTTTCTTCCCACCTAAATTTATCAAACGGTATATTGACCTTATTGCAATGCATAAGATGAACAAATTTCATTGGCATTTAACCGATAATCAGGGCTGGCGTTTGGAAGTAAAAAAATACCCCAAATTAACCAGTATTGGTGGCACGCGCCGAGAAACAGTTGTTGGCCATACAATGGACAGAGATCGGTTGTATGACGGCAAGCCGCACGGGGGATATTATACACAAGATGAAGTACGAGATATTGTAGCTTATGCTGCCGCTCGGCATATTGATGTGGTGCCGGAAATTGACATTCCGGGGCATGCAACGGCTATGATTGCTGCGTATCCTGAGCTGTCTTGTGTAAGTCAAGAAGCCGAAGTGACACGCAGTTATGGCATTTTTCTGGAAATACTGTGTCCTACTGAAACAACCTTTTCATTTTTGGATAATGTATTCAAAGAAGTCGCAGATTTATTCCCATACCCATACATCCATATTGGTGGTGACGAAATACTGCACGATCAATGGCGCGCGGACACATATAGCCAAGAGCTTATGAAGCGCGAAGGCCTGAAAAGTGACCTTGAGCTGCAAAGCTATTTTATTAAGCGTGTTGAAAAGCTTGTTGAAGGGTATGGCCGCAAAATCATCGGGTGGGATGAAATTCTGGAAGGCGGCATTAATCCAAGCGCAGTGATTATGTCCTGGACAGGTATGAACGGTGGCATTGAGGCTGCAAAGCATGGCCATGATGTGATTATGACACCGGGTACTCATACTTACTTTGATCAGTATCAATCTGTTTCACTTGATGAGCCGATGTCGATCCATGATTTTACAGATTTGGAAGAAGTATATCACTTCAACCCTATTCCTGCAGAATTAACCGCTGAGCAAGCAGCCCACATCAAAGGTGCACAGGCGAATGTCTGGTCAGAATATATTCATGATGCGCGACGTGTGGAACATGCGATTTTACCGCGTTTGGCAGCTCTTGCTGAAGTGGTTTGGTCGCCAACTGAAAACCATTCGTGGGAAAACTTCCAGATGCGTCTGCCCGCAGTTTTCGCACGCTATGAAGCGATGGATATGAACCCATCTTATGCCATTTATAAACCGTCCGTGCACGGTTCGCTGATGGATAGTGGTAATATGGGTGTTTCCCTAAAAGCAGGTGCTGGAACAATCATTCGGTATACGTTGGACGGCACTAAACCAACATGGAAATCCCCAGTTTATAGTGGGCCATTTGTCTTGAACGAAAGTGCCGTAGTACGCGCGATCGGGCAAAATACAACTACGGGCAATCTGTATGGTGACGCACGTCTGACATTTGAGAAGCATAAAGCCCTAGGTAAGAAGATCATCGAAGGCACCACATCTGATTTACTCCTTGACGGCCTTCATGCACGAGACCGCATTTATCAGGCTCGTGAGTGGGTTGGCGTGACGCCGGGTGATTTCATGAGTGTGGTCGACTTAGATGCAGAAACGCTGGTGCAACAGGTTTCCATAGGTATTGATGCGGGCCAATACCGCAAGCTTAATCGTCCAAAAGCGTTTGAGGTGTTTCTCTCGAATGACAATGCCACATGGACATCTGTTGGTGCCCTTGATGAAACAGCAATTAAGCTAGCGGGAAATACGCTGACGGTATCCTTTGAACCGGTGTCTGCGCGGTATATCAAAATTGTCGCGACCAACGGCGGTACGTATTTTAGTGC
>CAXBKT010000020.1:0-35585 GCA_963976155.1 uncultured Kordiimonadaceae bacterium
CACATCTTTAACCTCTTGGCCGTAGGCACCAGCGTTCATACGAAGCGCCCCGCCAATTGTACCAGGTACCCCAATAAGAAATTCAAGCCCAGTCATGCCTGCCCGCGCTGCAGCTTTTGCAACATGCACATCCATTGCTGCGGCGCCCGCTTTTACAATATCACCTCGCATGCGAATGTCCGCAAATGCGCGACCAAGCCGAATGACAACCCCTTTAACACCACCGTCTCTTACCAGTAAGTTTGACCCCACACCAATAACCGTGACTGGGACATCACTAGGTAAATACCGCAGGAAATTAACAAGGTCAGCCTCATCAGCAGGCTCAAACAATACCTCAGCGGGACCTCCCGTTCGAAACCAACTTAACCGTGACAAACAAGCATTTTCAACGAGCCGTCCCCGCACGTGGGGCAGGTTTTCCAGGTAGGATACTCGACTACGCTCGGTGATCATTTTTCATTCCTTAATTCTAGGAGTTCGGTGGGTAAATCATTTGCCCAACTGGTGATGGACCCTGCCCCTAAGCAAATAACAACATCGCCCGGCTTGGTGTATTTTCTCACTTTTTCGGCAAGGTTATCTTGACCATCCACTATATCTACAAGCCTGTGCCCATGTGCCCTAATGCCCTCAGCAAGGGTATCACGGTTAATATTCTCAATGGGTGTTTCCCCTGCCTCAAAGACCGGCGCAACAAGAACCGCGTCAGCATCATTAAAGCAGGTGCAAAACTCCTCAAACAAGCTTTCAAGCCGTGTATAACGATGAGGTTGTACAACCGCCAACACTTGGCCGCTGAATGCCTCTCTGCCCGCCTTAAGCACAGCACTAATTTCCACAGGGTGGTGCCCGTAATCATCAATGATAGTAACGCCGTCCACTTCTCCAGTTTTAGTGAAGCGCCTTTTTACACCACCAAACGTATGAAACGCCTGACGCAGTACATCATCGGAAACATTCATTTCGAGACCAACCGCAATTGCTGCTAAAGCATTCTGTACATTGTGGTCACCAGGCATAGGCATTGTAAAACCTGCTATTTTTCTTACATCGCCCGTTGCTCTATCTCTAACATCCACATCAAATGTCACTTTGCCGCCTGCAGCACCCATATTTACTGCTCGCACATCTGCCTGAGCAGATAAGCCATACGTAATATATTTCCGCCCTTGAATGTGGCTAATCAAAGCCTGAACTTCCGGGTGATCAATGCAGAGTACAGCCGCACCATAAAAGGGAACCCGTTCAAGAAACTGCTTGAATGCAGCCTTCTCGGCATCAAAAGTTCCGTAAAAATCCAGATGCTCTGCGTCTAGGTTCGTAACCACAGCAATCGTCGCCGGTAGCTTTACAAAGGTACCATCAGATTCGTCTGCTTCCACAACCATCCAGTCGCCCTCACCTAAGCGAGCGTTGGTGCCGTAGCTATTAATAATACCACCATTAATCACGGTTGGGTCGATACCGGCGGCTTCCAAAACCGTTGCTACCATAGAAGTGGTGGTGGTTTTTCCATGTGTACCCGCCACAGACACACACCATTTAAGGCGCATTAATTCAGCAAGCATTTCAGCCCGACGGACAATTGGCAGAGACTGGGCACGGGCCTCAAGTACTTCTGGGTTGTCTTCGCGAATTGCTGTGGAAACAACAATGACCTTGGCCTCACCAATATTCTCTGCTTTTTGCCCAATACTGACCGGAACACCAAGACCTTCTAGCCTTTTTACGTTTGCATTGGCACTCATATCCGAACCTTGGACGCTATACCCAAGGTTATGCATAACCTCTGCAATACCCGACATGCCAATGCCGCCGATGCCGACAAAATGAACCGTGCCTATATCAAAAGGGATGCCTCTCATGGTCCCGTACTTTCTTCATCACATAAATTAATAATTAGAGCGGACAGATCTTCCGCGGCATTCAATTTTGCAATCGTACGCATGCCATCTGAGCCGTTGCGCAAATCACCCATATCCTCGAGCATTTTCTGCAACCGCGCGCGTAGTGCCTCAGCGGTAAACTCTTGTTCAGAGTAAATCCAGCCGCCACGAGCCTCTTCAACGATTTTCGCGTTTGCTGTCTGATGATCATCTGCAGCAATTGCCAGTGGCACCAAGATCGCTGGACGGCCCATTGCAGCAAGTTCAGAAAGCGTCGACGCACCAGATCGCGCTATTACCAACTGAGTGCGAAGTAATATGGCGCCCACATCGTCAAAATATGATTTTACCTCAGCTTTTACGTTAGCATCATCGTATGCCTTGCAAACCCGCTCAACGTCTTCTGGTCTCGCTTGATGCAGTACATCCAACCTGTCCTGCAAGTCGTCACTAAGCCCTGCTATCGCAGCAGGAATAACATCTGAAAGTATTCGGGCACCTTGGCTTCCACCAAGTACGAAAATGCGAATCTCTCCGTTACCAAATGGTACTGCGTATGCGATATTAGCGAGCTTTGATATAAGCTTCCTAATAGGGTTCCCTGTAACAACCGTCGGCACACCTGCAGGTATAAGAGAGGTGTTCTCCATACTTAAAGCAATCACATGTGCATGCTTAGCCATGAAACGATTTACCCGCCCAAGCACTGCGTTTTGTTCGTGCAAAATGTATGGAATAGACAAGCTTCGCGCGGCCAAAACAGCCGGCAATGAAGGATATCCACCAAAACCAACAACTACAGTCGGCCTACGTTTTTTAAAGCTTCGGCGTACTGACAAAGTACTACCAAGAATGCTTAACAGAGACTTTAGTTTCCCGATCGGACCACCGCCCATATGGCTCGCCGCATTCAAAACCGTCCGGTCAATATCGGTCATAACATTGCCGATTGCCTCACCGCGTTTGTCCGTAATCAGGGAAACATCATATCCTGCTTCCTGCAATACATCTGCAACAGCCTCAGCGGGCATCATGTGTCCACCAGTACCACCTGCCGCCAGAATTATATATGGCGCCGCCATCATTCCGCCGCCCTCCATCCAAGAGGATCAGAGCCTGGCTGGATAAACCTGTTCCGTCGCGTTAATGCCAGTGCCATTCCCATACCAATCGCTAGAGCAAGCATGGAAGAACCACCATAAGAAACAAAAGGAAGCGTCATGCCTTTGGAAGGCAACAGTGCCAAATTCACACCCACATTAATAAGGGCCTGTAAACCGAACTGCATAATGAGCCCCGCAGCCGCTAACAGCCGAAAAGAATTTTCTTCCTGCAACAAATGAGCAAGCCCGCGAATAACAATACCTGCAAACAACATCAGCAACATAATGCCTGCAATCGCGCCGAACTCCTCACCCACGACAGCAAAAATATAGTCGGTGTGCGCGTCTGGCAGGCGCAACTTCACTGCCCCGTCGCCCGGGCCTGTACCAAACAAGCCACCGGCACCAAAAGCTTCCATAGCCTTGTCTGCCTGATAAGTGTCACCACTCGCCGGGTTGATAAAGCGGTCAATCCTACTCGCCACATGGGGTAGCAATGCGTAGCCTAAGCCAAGCCCTAAAAGGCCCATACCGCCAGCCACTGTCAGCCACACCATTGGCAAGCCTGCAAGTGCCATCTGAGCAAACCAAACAGCACTAATTAAAACTGTCTGTCCAAAATCCGGCTGTAAAACCAAGCACCCAGCAACCAAAAGATAAAGACCTGTAGCTACCTGTTTTGCTGGAATTTTTTCACCCTCTAACTCGGCTGACAAAATCCATGCTGTCGTCACTACAAAAAAGGGCTTCAAGAACTCACTGGGTTGC
This sequence comes from uncultured Kordiimonadaceae bacterium, assembly GCA_963976155.1. Taxonomy (GTDB): domain Bacteria; phylum Pseudomonadota; class Alphaproteobacteria; order Sphingomonadales; family Kordiimonadaceae; genus Kordiimonas. The sequence goes on from CAXBKT010000020.1 coordinate 3,761, forward strand.
AATGTATGGCTGCCAAGAGCTATCCAGCGCGTTGCACCTTTAATTTCCGGGCCAATAAAGAGGGTAGCTATGACCATCAACAACGCCGCAGGAAACCCAACAACCGCCAACCGCCTAACCATATCCGTGGACATCATGGAAATGGTCATCACAGCACCGAACGACACCCCAAGAAACATGCCCTGCCGTTTCACAAAATGCATACTATCCAGACCAAGTCGTTCGGCAACAGCTGGGCTCGCTGTAAGTGCCAGCCAAACACCTAATACGATAAGGGCCAAAATCAACACCAGCATCCACCGATCAACTGTCCACCACCAACGTGAAACTACGCTGTTGTCATTTCTGGACAAAGCGATCATGAATTCGCTCCCTTATGTATCATGACTAGTTCCCTAAAGGCGTCGCCACGTTTTTCGAAATCAGGGAACTGATCAAATGCGGTACAAGCCGGCGAAAGCAGGATAGTTTCACCCGCGACGGCATTCTCTATTGCTGCATCGAAAGCGTCCCGTAAACTGTTAAATACTTGATGCGGTATCTCAGCAAGGTCATGCTTGAGCTGCGCTGCTGCCTCGCCGATAAAATACGCTTTTTTGACAGAACCCGCAGCAGCCTGCATATGAGAAAAAGATGTTTCTTTGGCACGGCCACCAGCAATCCAATGAATTGCACCAAATGACTGAAGCGCACGGATTGCAGCATCACTATTGGTTGCTTTGGAATCATTTACAAAACGTACACCGCCAACATCCTCGACCAGCTCTTGCCTATGCACAAGCCCCGGGAACGACAAAATTGCTTCAAATACGTCTTGCGAGTGAAGGCCCAAATTGACCGCCACCGCATACGCAGCAGCAGCGTTTTGCCAATTGTGCTTACCTTTTAAGCATTTGGCAGATGACAAATCACCAACAGCTTTTGCCTTACTCTCTAGCGCATCAAACAGTTGCCCGTTTTCCACATACACACCGCGCTCAAGAGCACCCTCCACAGAAATTGGAACCATATTTCCTTGAAATGTAGCCGCTAATTTCTGGCCGCTGACGTCATCAACCCCAATAACGGCAACCGCTGACCTATCTTCTTGAAGATCAAACAGTCTCTTCTTGGCAGCATAATAATTCTCAAATGTGCCATGACGATCCAAATGGTCAGGGCTTACATTCAACAACACAGCCACATCTGCTTTAAAGTGCTGTGTAAGATCAAGCTGGAACGAGGACAGTTCGAATATATAAACCCCATCTTTTGGCAATGCAGAAAGTGCCAAAACACCCGTACCAATATTGCCACCAACCACAACCGGCCGTCCGCAAACCTTTATGATATGGCCAATCAGGGCGGTGGTTGTTGACTTACCATTTGTGCCTGTAATGCCCACAGTACGATGAGCAGGTAACGTTGGCCGAGCTGCTTCAAAAACATCAATATCGCTGATTAATATAGTGTTGCTCGCTAGTGCTTTAGTAACCAATGCATGTGGTTTGGGGTGCGTTAATGGAACACCCGGTGCAAGCAGAAGCGCATCCAATTCACTAAAGTCCGTTTCGTAAAGGTTTCTTGCGGCAGTTTTCACTACTTCGCGGCGCTCTGCACTATCATCCCAAGCATAAACCGTGGCACCAGACGCCGTCAGCGCCTCAACTGCGGCCACACCAGTACGAGCAAGACCGAAGACCCCTACCTTTTTACCCTGATATGCCGGTGCCGTAATCACAAATACTACCTCAACTTCAGCGTTGCTAAACCAACGAGTGCTAGAATTACCGCTATAATCCAGAACCGGATCACAATCGTAGGTTCTGCCCACCCTTTTTGCTCATAATGGTGGTGTAATGGGGCCATACGAAAAACACGCTTGCCCGTCATTTTAAAGGAGATAACCTGTACAATAACGGAGATAGTCTCTAACCAGAAAAGGCCGCCAACAATACCCAGCACAATCTCATGTTTAGTAATAACCGCCATAGTGCCAAGTGCTCCGCCTAAAGACAAAGAGCCTGTATCCCCCATAAAGATCATCGCGGGGGGTGCATTAAACCAAAGGAACCCGAGGCCAGCACCGATTATAGCGCCCGCGAGAACAGCAAGTTCGCCAGCACCCGCTACATAATGCACGCCAAGATATGACGTATAAACTGTACTACCCACCAAGTAAGCAATCACACCAAACGTCGCGGCAGCGATCATAACAGGTACAATCGCAAGACCATCAAGCCCGTCAGTTAAATTTACCGCATTACCAGCCCAAACAATTACGAGGGTTGCAAATGGCAGATAGAAAACTCCCATATTAATAAGGAAATCCTTCAAGAATGGCAGCGCTAGTGTAGCCCCTGTAAGAGATGCAAGCCACCATGACGCAATCACACCAACCAACAATTCAAGGGCAAACTTTACCTTACCGGCCACACCATCTGACGAAGCTTTAGTAACCTTCAAGTAATCATCGGCAAAGCCTATTGCACCAAAACTACCCGTAACAAAAAGTACAATCCAAACATAAGGGTTTGAGAGGTTTGCCCATAGTAACGCCGATACAAATAAGCCTAACAGGATCATAAACCCACCCATCGTCGGCGTACCAGCCTTGGCAACAATATGACTTTGAGGGCCGTCTTCACGAATAGGCTGGCCTTTTTTCTGCTTGGAACGTAGCCAGCGGATAATAGCGGGTCCGAAAACAAAACAAATTAGCATTGCAGTTAAAACTGCCCCGCCAGTGCGGAAAGTAAGGTAGCGGAAGAGGTTAAAAATACCACCTTGCTCTGCCAAAAGATAAAACATGTTTCTTGTCCCTACTTAAAACCCACACGGCGCATTTGCTCAGGCGCCACACCTATTTCGTCCTTACTGATCATCAGCATTTCATGAACCAATTCATCTAGTCCTGCGCTATTCGCGCCTTTGACCATTACAGCATCGCCGTGTCGTAATTCCGCCATCAATCTTGCAGCAGCCTGTTTAGGCTTGTCCCAACGATCTGTATCAATACCAGCCATTACGCCAAGCATCGCCATTTGGTCGCCAAAAGCGATCACTCTGTTCACACCAAAACGCCTCAGATCTCTAACCAAGGACAAATGAATATCTTCACTGCGACTACCCAGTTCCGCCATGTCTGCTAAAACTGCGATACGCTTCCTGGGAGGTGACACCGGTATCAAAGAAAGTCTTCTCAAGGCAGCTCGCACACTAAGAGGATTGGAATTATAACTATCGTCGATCAACGCAGCAGTACCTCGCGCCAAGCGCAGTTGATGGCAACGCCCTCTCCCTGGCTCCACTTCCAGCCCAGCCAATGCCAGCGCTGCTTGCCCGAGGTCAGCCCCAGCCGCTTTAACAGCAGCAAGAACAAGCAAGCTATTCAGAGCCCACTCACGGCCCGGCTGCGAGACTTTATAGGTAATAGGAGTACCAAAAATATCAGCGGTTAAACATGTACAATCGTGCTGCTCGGTCAGACGAAGTGGCTTCACATCAGCTTTCTCTAAAACAGAAACGGTTATTGCCATCACCCCAGCTTCTGCAGCTTTTTCACGTAGCAGCTCACCTTGCCGATGATCCATACCGATAATAGCGACACCATTTTTGGATAGCGCATTGAAAATACTGGATTTCTCTGATGCTATTGCCGCCTCGCCGTCAAAACTTTCAACATGTGCGGAGCCAATCGAAGTAATGATTGCAATATCTGGCTGCGCAACCGCTGCACCTTGCGCGATCTCTCCCGGTCCACTCATACCAATTTCAAAAATACCATAACGGGATTGCCGCGGTAAACGCGCTACAGAAAGCGGCACACCCACATGGTTGTTAAAACTTTTAATACTCGCGTGCGTTGGCCCAACCCGTTCAAGTGCCTGCCGCAAAGCCTGCACCACACTTGTCTTACCTGCACTACCTGTCACAGCAACAACTTTAACAGGTGCCCGCCCGCGCCCATGCTTTGCCATACGCAATAATGCATCATATGTATCAGCAACATGAACTAGGCGTTGATTTTCTGGATCAATGCCCTCCGGGACACCAGAAACAATTGCAGCCACGGCACCGCGCGCAAAAGCATCCCGTACAAAAGCGTGCCCATCCATCTGCTGCCCTTTTAAGGCGATAAATAGATCACCCGGCAAGACTTCCCGACTATCAATCTGCAAACCGTCAGCATACCAAGGCCGTGCAGCAATCCCTCCGCACACAGCACTTAGTTCAGCAGCCGTCCATAATGGCTCGTCTATTCTCACCTTATCCCCCACTCGTCAATATGGCTTTCACCACATCAATGTCTGAGAAAGGCAATATCTCTCTTCCAACAATTTGCCCTTCTTCATGGCCTTTTCCTGCAATGATCAACATGTCTCCCTCATGTAAATCGGAAATGGCATTCTCGATCGCATGACCGCGGTCTGCGATTTCTTTGGCCCCTTCTGCAGCAACCAATATTTCTTTACGAATTTGCGCGGCATTTTCGGTGCGCGGATTATCGTCCGTCACATACACACAGTCAGCAAAACTAACAGCTACACCACCCATTTGAGGCCGCTTGCCTTTGTCGCGGTCACCTCCACATCCAAAAAGTACATGTAAATTATTTGGTTTGTGGGTCCGGGCTGCTTTCAGAACTGTGGATAAGCCGTCCGGAGTGTGCGCATAATCAACATACACAGCACCACCTGCGGCTGACTGGCCCATATACTCCATACGCCCCGGCACCCCAGAAAGTGTCTCAAGGGCAGAAAAGCTAGGCCCAGCTTCCGCACCAGTAGCAATGACAAGACCGGCCGCTAGCAAGGCATTCTCTGCTTGAAATCCACCAACAAGCGGAAGTTCAAGGGAATAGTTATCTCCTGCATAAGAGAATTGGATAATTTGCCCCAAACTAGTCACTTGCTGATCAAGCAAACGAAGACTGGCATCTTCGGAGCGACCAACCGAAATTTTATTCAGACCGCGACCCCATGCAATATCGTCAAGGACACAACCCCAGTTGCTATCAATATTGATAACCGCAGCGTCACCGGGAACCAGTAATTCACCAAACAAACGAGCCTTTGCATAAAAGTAACTCTGCTCGCTTTTGTGATAATCTAAATGGTCGCGGGTCAGGTTCGTAAAACCCGCCGCTTTGAATGTCACCCCGTCCAGCCGATACTGGTCCAGTCCATGACTGGATGCCTCAACCGCTGTATGGTTCACGCCGCATTCCACAAGCGTATCTAACGCTCGGTGCAAACCCATTGGGTCAGGAGTAGTCAGGCCACCCGGCAGACTATAACGCGGAGATCGCACGCCCAGAGTACCAATACTACCAGCCTCATGCCCTAATGACTGCCATATCTGACGCGTAAATTCAGCAACAGAGGTTTTACCGTTAGTACCGGTTACAGCAACTTGGGTTGCAGGCTGTTTATCGAAAAATTTGGCGGCTAGCTCCGCATACCTTCGGCGCGGGTTGTTGTCTTCCACAACAGGGACATCACTGTCGCCAATATCCACGCCCGGCGTTGTCAGGACAGCTGAAGCACCAGCCTCTATTGCCTTAGAAATATAGTCACGCCCATCAAAATGAGCACCCGGCAGCGCGACAAACATGTCGCCTTCTTGCACAACACGGCTATCCACGGTAAGGCCCGATATCTCAACCGACCCTTTCGCGCGTTTTCCGCCAAGTAGCTGTGCAAGCGTAACTGTCATCCTTGCCTAATCCTCAATCATTAAAGATACCCGTTGGTAAAGGCTCTCATTTTCCTTTTGCGGCGCAACACCAAGAAGCGGTGCCGTCCGCAAAATCACGTTCCGCACCACCGGCGCTGCCACCCAACCGCCTGCAGCAAAGCCATGCGTTTCCTTAGTTCCTTTCGGCTCATCAAGAAGTGCAAAGACCACATACTTGGGGTCATCCATAGGGTAAACACCCAAGAAAGAAGAGATCAGAGCTTTCCTGTCATAACCACCTGCAATAGGTTTCTCAGCCGTGCCGGTTTTCCCGCCAACACGATACCCAACAGCATCAGCTCGTCCACCCGTTCCTCTAGTCACAGCAAGTCGCAAAAGCTGACGTATCTTCCGGCTAGTCGCAGGTGAAATGACCTGCTTGCCGTTTTGAGCACTATTAGCATTATGAATAAGTGTGGCAGGGTTAAGACGCCCACCGTTCACCATGGCGCCAATACCACTTGCCAATTGAAGCGGACTAACCGCAATGCCGTGCCCGTAAGAAATCGTCATTGTCGACGATTTCCGCCATACAGAAGGATAAAGCGGCGCGCCAACCTCTGTTAGCTCAACATTCGCTGCCTGTAACAGTCCAATTTCGCCCAAGAATTCACGTTGCCGTTCCGCACCAATATCCAGCGCCATTTGCGCTGTGCCAATATTTGATGAATAGGTGAAAATCTCAGGTAATGTCAGATATCTGTTTTTTGGGTGGTCATCATTAATAGTGAAACGTGCAACCCGCAAAGGCTTTGAAGCATCATACCCATCTTCCAAAGTCGCTACACCATCATTTAAGGCCGCAGCAAAAGTGAAAGTTTTAAAGGTGGAACCTAATTCATACACACCTTGAGTTACGCGATTGAACTTCGCAACATCCGCCACGCCCCGAATATTATTCGGGTCATAATCAGGCAGGGAAACAAGCCCAAGTATCTCGCCCGCATTCACATCCATCACAAGCCCTGCAGCACCAATCGCCTGATAAGCACGCATTGCAGCTTCCAGCTCGTCAGCGAGCGCATACTGCACACGCACATCAAGTGAAAGCCTCAATGAGTTTGAGCGCAAGTCCTTATCATTCAGTCGGCCATCAAAAAAATGCTCAACGCCACCTAGACCATTACCATCCACATCCACATAGCCAAGCACATGTGACGCCAATCGCCCTTGAGGATAAATACGTTCCTCTTCACGCTGAAATTGGAAAGCCGGCTCACCAATGGCATTTACCTGCCACTGCTGACGCGGCGTTAGCTTTCGCTTTAGCCAAATAAATTTCCGGTTTGAAGCTAGTTTAGACTCTACATCTGCCTGTGACAAAGAAGGCAACACAGCAACTAGCTTGCGCGCAGCCTCCGCCGGGTCCGCAATAGCACTGGCATCAACATAAAGCGAAGCCGTTTCCAAGTTAGTCGCCAATATTTCACCGTTCCGGTCGCGAATATCTGCTCTGGAAACATTGATAGGCGGCACCACCACCCTTTGACGCGCAGTCATTTTAGGAGCTGGCGCACTCAAGCCAAGCTCAACAGTGCGCGCAACCATCACCAAAAATGCAGCACAGAACAACAACACCGCAATCATTAAGCGTCCGCGAGCAACCTCTATCGGAGACTGTTCGCGTACCTCACCAACCAAGTTTTTATAAGAAGCATAATCGGTCATAGTCCGCGCGCTTTCTTATTCTTAGGGTTAGAAAGCTTCACGGGTTTTGATTGCGCCGTAGGCAGGAGCACACCAGGGTCCCCATCAACCTCTACGCCCTTAGGCCGAAATGGAACTGCACCAGGGTCGCTAACAATCTGTTTTGCACGCGGTGGCATCAGAGCAAGAAACTCTATGGATCGCTCCTGAAGCACACTCGGCGTTGTCAGATACGCCCACTCCGCCTCAATTACACGAATTGCTTCCTGATCCTCATGAATCTGCCGCGCCAACGCCTTTACTTCATCAGTTTTGGCCTGCACGGTTGCCTTCAATTGCAGAACCGCCACGCCGGATGCCACAGCGGTAATTGCAGCAAGGGCTGTAACAAATTTACGCATCAGCCCCTCCTTTGCCCCAAGCGGCGGCAGCGGTACGAACAGCTGCGCGAAGCCGGGAAGAACGAGCTCTCGGATTTTCTTCAAGCTCAGTTTTACCCGGCTTCACCGCTCCCTTAACCTTCAGGTGAAAAGATGGCGGCGGCCCTATTTCTGCTGTACTCGGCGCATGCCGAGAACCCGCTGGCATACGGCCGCCGCGCTCTGCCATAAACTTTTTAACTATTCTGTCTTCCAGCGAATGAAACGACACCACAACAAGCCGGCCGCCTTCACTTAATAAACGTTCAGCACCAGTCAAACCGCGCCCTAACTCACCCAGTTCGTCATTCACATAAATGCGAAGCGCCTGAAATGTACGCGTGGCAGGATGAACTTGTTTTTGGCCCTTTTTACGAGGAGGACGCCCGAGAACAGATTCAACGAGATCAGCAAGTTGCTTCGTTGTCGTGAACAGCGCCTCATCGCGAGCCCGCACAATCGCTGACGCAATGCGACGAGATTTCCGCTCTTCCCCAAATTGGTAAATAATATTAGCAAGCTCTTCTTTGCCGTATGTATTCACAACATCAGCTGCACTCGCACCTGACTGCCCCATACGCATATCAAGCGGCCCTTCTGTTCTAAACGAGAAACCACGCTCGGCCTCATCAAGCTGAAAGGAAGAAACACCAATATCTAGCACTACACCATCGATTGCAGATATATCATTGTCTTCAAGAAGAGACGCCATATCACCAAAGCAGCCCTCTAAAATCTGGAAACGGCCGGGAAATTCCTTCGCGAATTCCGCACCGCGCTTAATTGCGTCTGGATCACGGTCAATTGCGACAATATTACAATTAGCTGCATTCAAAATGGCTCGGCTATACCCACCAGCACCAAAAGTGCCATCCACGTAGGTTTCTCCATCCTGTAGTTCGAGCGCATCGACAATTTCACCTAACAAGACAGGAATGTGTTTACCGGTACGTTCCGTGGTAAATTCCTGTTGGGTCATGCCTGAGTACCCCCTTTAAAGGGTGAGAGTTTAGGCGCTGTTTGCGCGGCGAGTTTCAACTGCTTCTCTTTATGGAGCTCATAAGCAGCAGCATCCCAAATCTGAAATTTACGACCAAGTCCAACAAAGGTAACCTGCGCGTCAATCCCTGCTTCCGCACGGAAGCTCGCAGGCAACATCACTCGCCCTTCTGGATCAAACGCAAGCTGATTAGCGCCACCGAGAATTGCCGTAGCCACTGACATTTGCTCCTCATCAAAGGGCCCAAAGTCGCCGTATAGCTGATCAGATAGTTGCTCAAGGAAGGAAATATCCGCGCCTTCAATACACGGCAAATTGAGGGGTTTATACGCAACGACACCGGGAAAGTGACTGTTTGCAACGGCGTTACGAAAAGCAGCAGGGACAGAGACACGCCCCTTCTTATCTACCTTATTCGTAAATGTGGACAGGAAAAATGCCATGCCACGCGCCCCTTTAAATTCCCCCCGCCCTCGCATAAGCGGCAGGCAAGCATTCAGACCGTCGCCTGAACCTATTTGGGATATCATGGTTTTTTATAGTTGGTCAATGGGACAATATGGGATTTATGATCTTTTTACTTTCCTCAAGATTGACCTAATTCAATAAAATAGGTAATTTAAAACAATATGTTAATCATGTTTGTTTTCTTTATGTTCTCACCAAAACTATTTTGGGAATGCCAGCTTCGGCCCACAATAAATCTCTACGTATTTGCGAAAACCATCTTATGAACTAAACTCTCATCCAGTTGACCTGTGTTCCCTCCCGCAGGTATTCATCAAGAGAAAGCGAGTCTTTGAATGCCAACTGATGTTTTTGGTGAAATAGGTTTTCTGGGAATGCTGACAGCTGCAAGCGGGCTTCAGGGCTTGATACTCGCCGCTTTTTTACTGGTACGTCAGAATGATAACATCAAAGCCACAAGGTGGGTTGCACTGATGATCTTTCTCATGTCACTTCACTTGCTCGACATGACTTTCTCTAAAACACAGCTAGTGCAATATTTCGCGCCAATTTCAAGTTCGAGTTTCTTCTTTCTGTTTCTTATTGGGCCACTATATTTTTTCCATGTCCGATCTCTGCTCGAACCAGAAGTGCCAATTAGCTGGAAAGATAGCCTTCACGCTGTCCCCGCTTTTTATATTCTCTATGAGATGCTTCCCTGGCTTACCGCGCCCTCAGACCTTAAAGTAACGCTGCAACAACAACCTTCGCTCGACATCCCTTTCGGTCTATATTTGAAGTTGGCTTTCAATATTGTTCAGATAGCCAGTTACCTCGCTTACAGTAAACGACTAATCCAGACAGCTCGACAAAGCGAAGCGGACTATAGCGCTGACACTGAAATCAACCAAAGTATCCGCTTTCTCGAGTATTTCACCCAAGCCTTCATTATATGGACGGTCTTATATCTCATTGCTTTTCTAACGCTCACTATATGGGGAGGTTACGGCGAAAGTATTGACCATGTCTGGCTGTTTGTTAGCGGTCTATTCATTCAATTTGTGGGTATTGTAGCAATAACTCGCCCAGCCTTATTTTCCCAAAGACTTGCAAACGTTGTTCAGCAAAACAATCCTGCGGTGGGCCTCAGTACCGACAAATATGAACGCTCCGCATTATCCACTGAGGACAGACAACAACTCCGCCTCTCCTTCGAGACTTACATGGCAAGACAAAAGCCTTACTTAGATAATGAACTACGCATGCCCGCAGTCGCGAAAGCTTTGAACACAACTCCCCACCATCTATCTCAGATGCTCAATCAAGAAATGGGCGAAAGCTTCTTACGGATAGTCAATACCTACCGCATCAAGGAAGTTATACGCCTCATGAATGAAAGCGACTCCGCGGCTAAAACCGTTCTAGAGCTCGCATATACAGCAGGGTTCAACAGCAAAAACTCTTTCAATCGCGCCTTTAAGGATACAACCCAAATGACACCAACCCGGTATAAACAACAGATACGAACAGCGGCTCAGTAGACATAAAAAGCGTCACATCTTATCGGCTGGGACGACACCTCCATCATTCTCGCTTACTTGCCGTAACAGGTAGCACAAAGCTATCACTTCAATAGCGAGAGACACTATATGTTCAAACAATTTAAAAAACACTCAGCCCTTGCAGCAACTTTACTGTGCCTATCTTGGTCAACATCGGCCACAGATGTATCATCCGTTACTCTGTCCAAAGCCATTCAGGCTGATGGCATGACCTTAGGGCAAGATGGCAGCCTTTATGTAGCTTCAGCATGGGAAGGCACAACAATCGCAAAGATCGACCTTGCGAGCGGCAATGTCAGTGACTTTTCAACAAGTCAGAAAGGGCCCATCGACATTACCCAAAAGAGTGACGGAACATTTTACGCAACAAATTGGCAAGGCACTTCCATTACTAAGCTTTCAACAGATGGAAGCAGACGAGATTGGTCCACCGTTGGCCCAAAAGGGGATGGACTAGCGTTTGATAGTAAAGGAAACCTTTGGCTCACTACCGGAAGCGCAAATGAAGTCAGAAAAATCGCACCCGATGGCACCGTTACGACGGTAGCTAAAGATGGCATCCTGAAATACCCCCTCGGCATCGCAATCTCTGAAAAGGATGAAGTTTTTATTGGAGGCGGCCAAACTGGCGAAATCTATAAACTTAGCAAAAACGGTGACCCGCAACTTTTTGCAACAGTTCCCGGCCCTGGCCCATGGCGCATCGGGCACCTTCTTTATACGAATGGTCGCCTCTTCGCTTCTGGCTTGAACAGCAATAAGATATTCGAGGTTGCCAAAGATGGAACAGTAAATGCAATCGCAGGATCTGGCGCAGCTGGCCATACGGATGGGCCTGCCATGCAAGCCTCCTTCACATTTCCCGCCAGTTTAGAGGCATCAGCTGACGGCAAGACACTGTATGTTTTCTCCAGTCTCGAAAAAACAGACAAACTGCGTGTTATAAGTATCGAAAAATAGTTATCTAAGTTACTTACGACACCTCTTCTTGGTGCCTAGACCAAAGGAACAAACAGGGGCAATATCCGCGTAGACTGTATTGCCCCTGTTTACCTCATTACTTAAACTTCAAGTGTTCCACTTTCCAATTGAGAATATCGCTAACCAGTAAACCTCCCTCAACCGGGACAATCCCATGTAGAAATCCGTACCGACCTGCGACCTTGCCAGACTTGCCAAAAGTACCTAGAACCTCACCTTCAGCAGAAAGCTTCACCACTTGGTCTTTGCGCGCATCAGTCATCCAAAGAGCACCCCCTGAACCGAGCGCTAGGCTGTAAGGATACCCAACATGGCTCCACTGCCCCTTGTAAATACCGGACAGATCAAACAACTGGATACGCTTATTTTCCCGGTCAGCGACCAATAATCGACCTTGACCGTCTATCACGAGTGAATGTGGAAAATTAAACTGGCCGTCCCCGGTACCTTCTTCACCAAAGCTCTGAACAACCTCTCCCTCGCTGGAATATTTAACGACCCGGAAGTTACCACCATCCGCAACATAGATATTACCATCGCTATCGAATGTGACGTCACTTGGTTTGTTTAAAAATGACTGATTATAGTCCTTATGAAACCATCCTTTTGAGGCGGTATTCTTTTTACCAAGAACCATCAATACTTTACCTGCGGGTGAAAATTTTATGACGAGATGATTGCCCACATCCGCTGTCCAAATGTTACCTTCACCATCAACGCGCAAACCATGAGGCACGCTAAAAAGTCCTGCACCAATTTCTCGTAGGTAAGAACCATCCACACCGAAAACCAGCAGTGCATGCTGTCCGCGGTTAAAAACATAGACCTCTGTACCATCTTTGGAAACCGCAACGCCCGGCACTTCCTCAACATATACATTGGCCGGCACCTCCAAGTCTAAACTAGTCACTTTTACTGCCAAATCGGTAGCGCTCACGGGGAACGCCATCAAACACAAAACCACAACAGTTCTGAACATCACTACCTCCAGTCTTTTTAAATTAGCATGGAAGGCATTTAGGTCCTTGCAACCGATACATCAAATATCAATATATTATGTTATGTATAATTAATTTCTATCAATTGGACTCTACCGTGGACCTAAAACAACTTCGCTATTTTACTGCTATCATTGATGAAGGCGGCGTAAGACGTGCCAGCGAACAGGTGCACATCAGTCAACCCGCCATTACCGTTGCTATCAAAAATCTAGAGGCCGACTTAGGTGTAAAACTGTTCGTCCGCAAAGGCCGCAACCTTCAGGCCACCAAAGAAGGCTATCATTTCTATAAACACGCCTGCAGTATCTTAGCACAAGCTGACAAAGCCAAGGCTGACATGGCATCACTTACATCACTACAAACGGCACATATAAAAATAGCAGCCCCAACTATGATAGCTGGCTATATACTTGCAGATGCAATCTCTGACTTTATGTCACTTCATCCGGGTATCCGCATAACAGCAAATCAAATGGGCGGCCCGAGAGTTGAAACAGCCCTGTTACGCGGAGATATTGACATCGGCTTCATGGGAAATAAACCTGAAGCTGCCCATATTGAAGCCGATAAAGTTACCGATGCCGAAATTTATGCATTTGTCCGACAGGAACACCCTTTATCCGGCCACGGTCACCTAACATGGCCTGAAATATTAAAGTATGAGCTCGTGACACTCGCCCGCAGTTACCTGCTCTATGAAAACATAAAACGCCAAGCTTCTAGGCATAGGATAACAGCTGATATTATATTGGAAAGCGACATATTCCCGCTGTTGATTACTTCCATTCGAAAAAGTAATTCCATTGGGCTTTTTCTTGGCAACATTGCTGCGCATGAACCTAATTTGGTTTGCATCCCTATCCGACCTAAGGCAGGAGCACCTACCCCTAGTGAAGTAAAAATGATAATTAGCGCCTGCTACCTTAATAGCGCCCCGCTAAGCTTGGCTGCGAAAGCTTTTTTGGCGCACATGCAACAGAGTTTACAGTAGTGTAACAGAATATTGCTTTGCTCCCCTGCCGTAAACCAAGTATGATTACAGTCTGACCATTAAATATCACAGCTAATCAGCTGGACACTATTCATTGTAGTGACTAAAGAAAGCCAAGCACTAGGCTGTTTCGGTCCCAACAAGATGTAATGATCATCGCCATGTATCACCACGACAAAGACAATGGTCTTTTTCGTGATTTTGCGTGGCTAGCGTCGTGTTCCGCCTCATCTAAGGACCAAGAATGACCTACTCCAGTTTCGCTATACGAGCCGCCACCCTGGCGCTGCTTGTTATTATTTCAACAATATATCTAACATTACCAGCCTCTGCTTTTCAGTCCAATGATGCGATACCACTGAATGCGCATAAAAAGTCTTATGGCTCTGGCTGGGAATGCGACCAAGGTTTTAGACGTACAGGCCAAAGCTGCAATGCCGTCATCGTGCCAGAAAATGCTTACCTCACAACGGTCTCTTTCGGCCGCGGCTGGGATTGCAACCATGGCTACCAAACAAGCAATGAAGCCTGTGTAACTGTCACCGTACCAGAAAATGGGTATCTAGCTCCTGGTGGAGATGATTGGTCATGTAATCGTGGATACCGCCAAGAACAAATGCAATGCACCGCCATCAAAGTTCCAGAAAACGGCTATCTTTCTGATAGTGCTCTAGGAACTGGCTGGCGCTGTGAACGTGGTTACCGTGTAACAGGGGAAACATGCGAAGCCATTAAAGTGCCTCAAAATGGATACCTAACAGACTCAGCTTACGGTAAAGGGTGGGACTGTGAACGCGGATACAAAGCTCAAGGCGATACTTGTGCCGCTGTAAATGTTCCAAACAATGGGCACTTAAACCGGTCAGGTAATGACTGGAAATGTAACGCTCCATACAGACAAACTGCGCAGCGGTGTACTTTAACGAGATAAGTTGCGGTCGCACCTCACAAAAAAGGGGAAGAGCTATTTGCTCTTCCCCTTTTTATTCCGTTCAACAGCCTTAATTGGTCACATTACAGTGCCAGCAAGCTTCAGCAATACCAAGATCACCGCCTCCGCCAATTGGGGAACCTGGTGGAATTGCATTGCCTTCAGGCACTTTAACTGCTGGCGTTTTGGCTCGAGCAAAAGCATCCTCAATGCGGGCAGCAAGAGCTACACCTTCGCTTTTATTATCTCCGCGCCATTTTAAAGCTGCATTTTTCACCCGACCAAGCGCTGTTCGCACATCAGACCGCACAATCAAACTAATGTTTGGATCGTCTTGAAGAGAGATCAGTTTTTCGGCTAAACGCTCTGCAACCACTGACCGCAGCATAGCGTGGCGTTTATTCACCCTACCCGTTGATGCCATCACAGTATCAACAATTTGCGCCAGCGCTCCTTCAAGACCTCCATGACCTGCCTCTCGAACACCTTGTTCAGCAAGCCTCAGCAAAACACGTGGATGCAGTATCGCACCGAACGTAATATCCGCCGCAGTACCAGCCGCAACCGAATGACTAAACATAGGACGGCTCGCCCCGTTAAAGCTTTCGCGGTTAAACTGTGGATCACCATAACCCGGTGAAATTGGCATCAACGCCGCGAGAACTTCGTCATTTATATCCAGTGCATCAGGTGAAACTGTCGACAGAAGTACCTCAAGAGCCCTCTGTTGATCTTTCCAGGGAACTGCTACAGCTGCTGGCCGGCCATCTCCTTGACTTCTATAGGCGAAATCAAAGCCACCAACATATTTTGCTGCCGCCAGCATTTGATACCGGTGGTAAAGATAAAGCGGCACAAATTTAGTCTGAAGAGCACTGAATGCCTCACCTTTTCTAAGGTTACGTTCACCAAAATCAGCCATTGCGATAGACCGCACCTTCATAACATTCTCAAGGCTGGCAACTGCATCACTTCCATTATCCCATACAGACCCTTTGATATGGCCTGCCCCAGGATTTCGACTATCGTTATCACTCACATATACAAGCCCGTTTGAATGAGCTTCTGCGAGCAGTTTCTTCTGATAAGCTTTCTCTTCGCCCTCATACTCGCCGTATAGGAAGTTGACAGCCCAATCATCCCATACACCAACACCAACACCGTATGTGCGAGAGAAGTCGAGTGTATTGTCATCCTTAGCGATCACATCAGGCGCAGGATAATCCATTACACTCGCACGGTCGCCGTATGTGCTCGCCGCCATGTTGTGGTTAAAGCCAAGCGGGTGTCCAATTTCATGAGCCGATAACTGCCGTATACGACCAAGAGCTAATTCAACAGGATCATCTGCTGCACCTGTACCAGTTTTACCAGTTCCAGCAAGCGCCTCAAGAATTTTAATATCTTGGCGAACCCGCAGTGAGCCTAGCAACACAACGCCGCGCAGTACTTCGCCTGTACGTGGATCATGCACAGCAGCACCATATGACCAGCCACGGGTAGCACGGTGAACCCAATTTACCACATTATAGCGTGCATCAAGTGGGTGCACGCCTTCAGGCAAGACCTCCACGCGGAAACCACCTGGGAAACCTGCTTTTTCAAAAGCCGTAGCCCACCAGTTACCGCCTTCAACCAGCGCTTCACGAATAACCTCAGGTGCGCCGTTATCAACATAAAATACGATAGGCTTGATCACATTGCCTTCAGCATCTTTTTGCAGACGGAAACGCCGCGCATACCGCACAACAGTATCGCCAGAAAGCGGTGCAGACATATCAACATGCGCGGCACTAATCAGCCCCGCCCTGTCATCACTATTACGCACCTGATAGCCATCATCAGGCAATTGCATAAGAGTTGTATGTGCTATGAGAGAAACAGACTCAGGCTCAGGCGTTGTTGCATCAATTTCCGCACCAGGCTTGCTACCTGCAAAGGTAATGTGGGCGTCAAATTCTAGGTTCAAAGGGAACGTGAATGCTGCTTTTGTGTCCACGTACGAGCGCTTGGCATCAATACGGAAGCTTCCTTGTTTCCGAGAGGCAAGGCGCGCTGCCACGCCTACACCGTCGCGCGAAAGAAAGCTTGTCAGATCGATCAAAACTTTACCTTGATCTGCATCTTCCCCTTCAATGGTTGCTGACCAGATAATGGATTCCGCAAAACTAGTTCTTACAGCTTTTTGTTCGGCTGGGTTATCCGCAGTTGCTCTAAACCGCGTATTTTCAACCACTGCCATCACCCGATTTCCAGCGCGGCGGAACTGAAGAAGCTTACTGCCACCCGGCACACTTCTATCCAAGCCCACAGGATTAGACCCCAAACCTGCCGTCAGATACGGAGCGTAGATAAAACGCCCGAGTGTGCCATCTTCAGAGTTTTCCAGCGCAAGAAAAACTTTACCAGTCTTATGGTCTAGATAAACATCTAGCAGCCCGGTTTTTTTCTCCATCCCTTTTACTTTTTCTGAAAAATCAGCAAAAGTTGGCAGTGTCCCCAGTATCAGGGTTGCAACCATGGTCAGTAAACGCAGTGAATTTATCCGCATTCTTAGCCCCCTAAATTGTATATTATTTTGCGAAGGACTTTAACGCACGGACCAGAAAGAACAACCCCAAAGACACAATTTCTGTGCTCCACCATGCTTTAGTGCGTTAATCAAAATTTATTAATCTGACATAGCAATAGTAGTTACGGCATCACCTTCAAACTTAGACCAAACTAAACCGTCCTCACGAAGATCAAACTTATAATTAAACGAGCGCTAGTCAGCACACTCTGGCTTGAGAATATCGCACACGAGTGTGCCCTGAAGTGTTTCCACTGTCAGCACCGCGTGATACTGCGTTCCTCCCTCAATATAAGCTGTCGCCAACTGAAATGATTCGGCATAATACGGGTATTTCTGACGAAAATACCTTTGCAGCATAAGCGCATAATCTTCGCAGTCACCCTCCATTCCAACTGTCCAGACATCTCCCTCAGTGCCTTCCGCGTCCCACTTAGGTGTAAAAGATGCCCGTAAATCTGAATGAACTTGCTGAATTGTTTTCAGAGCACTGGCCGTTAAAGGCACCTTACAGTCCTCAGGGTTGTTCGCGCAAAATGTTACGTAAGATCTATGGGGTTCAGACGGTGTACCCGTCGGCAGGGGCGTAATATTATCTACAGAAACGCACGCACTTATACTTACTAAAGCAATAGCAAAAAAAACGATTCTCATAATCAAATCTCAACTTATCAGGCAGCCCCAAAATGCAATCCGATAAAACCGAGCAACATCCTCACTTACATCCATAACTAGAGGATTCAATTTAAGATTATGCTAAGAAACAGGTTCAATTTGGTGTAAAATCATCGAGAGAAAATATAAAATTTATAGTTATTTTTCAAATAATTAGTGATAATTTTATTCATTAATAACCTAAGCTTCTCAGGGCAAAGCATGAAAGGTCAATATGCAATTTAAGGTAATAGCGGCAGATGGCGTGTAAGCCGGGTTCTGTCCTGACTTGCGCCAGTGATGATCATTCCTCTAGGCACGCTGTTGCCAACATGCTCAAGCAACCGACCCGGACGGTGACGCGGAAACGCATCTGCCACTTAAGGCAACCATCCCTATTGGTTTTGCTCCCAGTGGGGTTTACCTTGCCATCCCTGTTACCAGCGACGCGGTGCGCTCTTACCGCACCCTTTCATCCTTACCTTACGTATAAGGCGGTTTGCTTTCTGTGGCACTTTCCCTGAGGTCGCCCTCGCCGGCCATTAACCGGCACCGTGTTTCCGTGGAGCCCGGACTTTCCTCCCCTTCATACCAAGCGAACCCAATATGAAGCGGTGACCATCCAGCCATCTGCCGCGCGCAATCAACCACTTGAACAAGCTTTCGTCAAGCCTGTTGCGCATTATCTGATTTTAAGGCAAAGTCCGGCGCGTATAGTACCGATGTTAACTCAGTGAGTAGTACAATGAAAAAAATGATCCTACCGGCAGTCCTTCTTTCCCTTGCAGCCTGCAGCTCTGATGGGGATGAGATTATTTTTGACACACGGCTTGGCCCTGAAACCAACTCGCAAATTCAGTCCCTTCCCTCTGGCTTGCAAGGCGATAGCGAAAACGCACGTTATTCCCGTACTGAGAAAAAAGGTGCAGGCATGGAATCTGATGATGGGACTAGGGGTTAGGGTATTAAGCGCGGTACAGCTTTAGAAACGCGGCCACCGCATTATCTACATTCCGCTGTATTTGATCTTCCGAAATTGAATCGATCAATCCGATTGAGCGCATAAAGTGTGTCTTACCTTTGAGAAGGCACACTATTTGATTACTAGCGACTGCAATATCTGGAATGACAAGCTCACCCTTCTGCGTCCTCGACAACAAGAATGACTCAAGCCGGTCTTGCATTTCCTGAGGCCCTGCATTCCAAAATAACTGTGCTAAATTGGGCCCCTTAGGTGCCGCAGCAACCAAAACCCGAAACATTGCCATAGCCTCTTCACTCATAAGCAAGTGCGCGTAACTTTCACACACCACCCGCAAATCAGCCTCAAGTGAATGGGTTTCAACACGCTCCAGGACACTGTCAGGATAATACTGTTCTATAACCGCCCGAATTGAAGCACTGAAAAGCTGCTCTTTACTGGAAAAGTGACTGTAGACAGTTTGCTTTGACACGCTTGCACGCTTTGCAACCTCGTCCATACTTGTGCCATCAAAACCATGTTCGAGAAAAAGGCAGGCAGCTGCTTCGACAATAGCCGCATTCTTTTCTGTATCTCGGGGCCTACCCCGCCCGCTTTGAGATGTAGCGGCCGTATCCAGTTTATTAAGTTGATTCATTTTATCTAGGCCCTTTGGTTCAGTGTAGAAGCACAATAAATATTTATAGTGCCCCGCGCCATAAATTATTTTTACCGTTATTAAGTATTTTTTAGACTGATGGGTCTAAAAAATATAACTTCTCGCTCCTATATGCAGCGCACAGCAGTAAGAAAACGTTTTTACGCTAGGGAAACAATAGCATATAAATACTAGACTAATGAGTCCATATTTATTATATAGTCCGCATAACAATATAAAACAACTGCAACTGAGTAACGACAGCATGAAACAAACAAACACCCTCCGGCGGAGCAAGTTTGCTAAAATTACTGCCATTAGCCTTGTTATCGCAGCCCTTAGTAGTGGCATAGCTCTTCGCCTTACCGCCCAACAACCAGAGCAAGTGTCAGGACCCCGGACCTTACCCGTCCGCACAACTGTTGTTAAATTAGAAAACGGCTATATGGCCCGTCGTACTTTCACTGGCCGCGCAGTAGCAGGCAGAACAAGTAGCCTGGCTTTCGAGCTGAATGGCACCATTAAATCCATAGAGGTAGACATGGGGGCTATTGTCAAAGAAGACAGTTCGCTCGCCTCTCTTGATACCTCACGCCTAGAAGCCAACCGCCGCCAGCTTAGTGCCGAACGCGACGAGGCAGTCGCTACACTTGATCTTGCAGAGCGGACATTCAACCGCGCCGCCAAGACCTTTGAGCAAGGACACGCCTCTGCACAACGCCGTGATGAAGCTGAGGCCAACGCCGCTTCCTTACGCGCACGCCTCAAACGGTTTGACGCAACCATTGCAGCTTTAGATGTTGATATAGCAAAGGCCACCATCAAAGCCCCCTTCACAGGCACAATTACTAAGCGAAATCTCGATGAAGGCACCGTTGTCGCCGCCGGTACTCCACTTCTAGAAATCACTGAAACTTCCCGCATGGAAGCACATATTGGTATGCCCCCTGAACACGCAATTGCTGTAAAAAACGGTGCACAATATATTCTCCGGGATGGAAGCCGTAATATCATTGAAGGAGCTAAGGTACGTTCCGTTGTGCCTGTAATTGAAGGTAATACACGTACCATGATGGTAGCATTTGATATCCCCGCGGATCTAGTTGCCCGCGGCGAGTTGATGCATGCTTCGGTACAAAATTGGCAAGAAGCGGCAGGTACATGGCTACCCCTGCGAGCACTATCATCTGATGTGCGCGGTTTATGGCGCGTTTACAAAGTAGTCAACAAAACCACACCGCCCCACGTGCGCTTCGAAAATGTACAAATTCTCTATTCTGAATCTGACCGAGCTTTTGTTACCGGTTCAATTTCGAATGACGATTTGATCATTGCGGATGGTTTAGAGCGGCTTGCGTCCGGGCAACATGTCAGCGTCATCGCGCCTGATAACCGCAATTAGGGAGTAAATATAATGAAAGGCTCTCTTTACAACCACCCGCGCGTGGTATGGCTGATCCTCCTGCTAATTGTGGTCGCTGGTCTAAATTCATTTTATACAATGCCTCGCCTTGAAGACCCTCATATGGAAAGCCGGGTCATTCAAGTAACGACATTTTATCCTGGTGCTGATGCCGAGCGTGTTGAAGCAGAAATCACAGAAAAACTTGAACGCAAAATGCGAGAGGTTCCCGAGGTAAAAGAAGTACGCAGTACATCAAGCCCTGGCATTTCACTTATTACTGTTGAACTTGAAGACAGGGTAAACAACGCCAAGCCCATAAAAGCCCGCCTTAGAGATAAGGTATCTGAAGTAACCGACTTACCAGCAGGGGCTACAGCACCCGATTTTTCTGATACACGGATATATGCGCACTCCGCCATCTTGTCTCTAACATGGCACTCCGATAGTCCTATCAATTATGCCATTTTAGGGCGCCATGCCGCTGAAATAGAAAGTCAGCTCCGAAATTTAGCAGGTACAGATTTTGTTGACATTCTTGGTTTACCACAAGAAGAAATCAGGATCAGTGTCGACGATTCAAAACTGGCTTCCTACGGCCTGACGATGTCAGACCTTGCCGCGCGCATTCGAGGGTCAGATGCCAGAGGCTCCGCCGGAATTGTTTCAAGTAATACCGACAGAATGGTGGTTCAGGTTTCCGGTGCGCTTGATAATTTAGCGCGCATTCGGCGCATTCCAATTGCCTTAGATGAAGCTGGAGCCAGCCTACGTCTTGGCGACATAGCAACTGTTGATCGTACTTTTGAAAGCCCTGCTAGCCGCCTTACCTACTTAAACGGTGATTACGGGGTAGTGATCGCCGCACGCATGTTTGAAGATTCGCGCATTGACCATTGGTCAGAACAAATCGGCAAAGAGCTCGATAAGTTTGAGGAAACACTACCTGCAAGTATCAAGCTGGAACGTATCTTTGACCAGCGCGATTACGCAGACGAGCGCCTTGATGCCTTGATGGGTAACATGGCAGTTGGTGCTTTTGTTGTCTTGGTTGTCCTCCTAATTTCACTGGGTTGGCGAGCATCTTTGGTTTCTGCATCCATATTACCGCTCACCTTACTTGCAGCACTTGCCATTACAGACATAATGGGCCTGCGTATCCAGCAAATGCTGGTCATTGGTCTTATTGTTGCTCTGGGCATCATGGTCGATGTTGCTATCGTTATTACAGATGAGATTCAACAACTTCGTCTCAAAGGTGAACGCCGTGCTATTGCAGTAAGCAAAACTATCAAAAAATTATGGCTACCCCTTCTAGGCAGCACCATCACCACGATCATCGCCTTCATGCCGCTCATATTAATGCCCGGCAACGCAGGGGATTTCCTACTTGGTGTACCGGGAGCTGTAATCGCATCGCTTATAGCTTCTTATATCATTGCCTTCACCATTATTTCAGCTGTTGCAGGTCGTGTCGTGGAGGGCCGAGCCCCTGGCAGCGAAGACGATGGTCCTATCAAAAGGCTTTGGTGGCGTGATGGTATCGATGGCACTTTTATCTCAGCACCTTTCAAACGTAGCTTACAGTGGTCTGTTCGACGCCCTTTCCTCTCCATGATTGTGGCGATGGGTATCCCGCTTATAGGCTTTGCGCTGGCAGGTCAGCTTACGGAACAGTTTTTCCCTGTAAGTGATCGCAACCAGTTCCGTGTGCAAATCTATATGCCCGGACAAGCTTCCATAGAAGAAACTCAGCGCGCTGTGGAGCTTGTGAATGATCGCCTCAAAGCCGAAGAAGACGTACAAACGCAATATTGGTTCATTGGCACTCGCCCTGCCAAATTCTATTACAGTATGATCGCCTCAAATGATGGAATTGTTAGCACAGCAGAGGCAATCATCACCGTTGACGTATTTGAAAAAATACCCAAACTTGTTCCTCGCTTGCAGAAAGAACTTACGGACCTGCTACCAGAAGCTCTCGTTCTTGTACGGGAGTTTAGTAGTGGCCCGCCAATAATGGCACCAATTGAGGTAGAGGTCGCAGGACCAGACCTTGCCGTTCTCGAGGCTGCCGGCGAAGATTTACGCAGTATCATGAGCCGTGTTCCCGGCGTGACCTTCACCCGCACATCGCTAAAAGCTGGTCGTCCTATGATCTCGGTTGAAGCCCGGGAAGATGATGTATCTGTAACAGGCCTGACACTTCGCCAAGTAGAGCAACAACTTCAAGCCCTAACTAGCGGCACGGTCGTTTCATATATCATTGAGCAAACCCAGCAGGTACCCGTTAGGCTTATTGCTGAAAGGGCAAACAGAAGCGACCTAGAATCAATTGCCAACATGAACTTAATGGGGGGCCCCACAGGAAAGAATAACGGCACGGCCTCAACCGACATTAGCGTGTCATCAGTCGCTGACGTGAAACTTATGACAAAAGTGGGAGGCATCAGCCACTTTAACGGTGAGCGAGTTAACAAGGTTCAAGCGTTTTTGGAGTTTGGCGTACTACCGCAAATTCCCTTGCAGCAAGTTCAGGCTGAAATAGCGAAAGCTGATTTAAATCTGCCTGCTGGCTACACATTAACATATGGCGGAGAAAGCGAAAAACGTGACGAAGCGCTTGGCAAACTCTTTGGGACTGCTGGTATGCTTGTGGTGATCATGCTGCTGGCAATTGTTCTGACCTTCAATAGCTTCCGCCTAGCTTTTGTGACCCTTGCCGCAGCTGTACAAGCTGGTGGGCTAGGCCTTTTTTCCATGTGGTTATTTGATTTCCCTTTAAGCTTCGTAGTTATCTTTGGATTAATGGGGCTTGTTGGGCTGGCAATCAATGCCGCTATTGTAATTCTTTCCGAACTGCGTGGCCACAAGGTTGCCCGCACGGGAGACCCTGATGCGGTCGTTGACGGCGTGATGGCAACCGGGCGCCATATCCTTTCAACAACACTCACAACAGTTGGCGGCTTCATGCCTCTTATCATGGCGGGCGGCCCCTTCTGGCCACCCTTTGCCATTGCTATTGCTGGCGGGGCCTTCCTTTCGATGATCGTGAGTTTCTATTTTGCGCCGGCTGCGTTCTTGATCCTTACGCGCAGACGTGAAGTGACGGGCCCGGGTGAAGGAAAGCGCATTCGGGAAAGGCAAATGAAAGCAGCTTAACCATCAAAAAGCCCCGCTAAAGCGGGGCTTTTTATTTGCACGTTAGTTAATTGTGCGTTGCCGAAGATCCTTCGGCAACATACCAAAGTGGCGTTTAAAAGCTGTAGTGAAGTTAGCTGGGTGATCATAGCCAAGGTACTGAGATAACTGCGTAATATTCATATCAGACTGCAGCAACTTGGACCGCGCTTCAACCATTCTCTTTACCATACAAAACTCAGAAATCGTTTGTCCGTAAATGGTTTTAAAATATTTACGGAGAACTGTCCTATTCAAACCAACCTGACGTGAAATAGTGTCTATGTGAGGGGGCCTTAAATAGTTTTCGCTCAAATGCTCAAAAGCTCTGCGAACTTTATCTTGGTCGCGCGTACTAATCACAGACGTAGGCAAATCATTTGATATTGTGCTGATATACCGCAAGGTATGACACAGAAGTTCATTAATCTTTGCCTTAACATAAACTTGCCGTAAGGGTCCAAAAAACTGTGTCGAAAAGATATCAATCACAATGTTCCGCATTTCAGGAATAAGTACTAAGTTACAACCACTTAGGCCATCCTCTGCAAACAATTTATTCGTCGCATGACTATCAAGCGCCGGCACCCGCCACAGTTCATGAAGCTTCTTACGGGACACATACAGCGTAATCATCTTATGATTGCTGCCCTTACAATAATTGAGCTCAGTTCGAACCTGTTCTGGTGAGGAAAAATATGTAACACCCGCACCGTTTATAACAATATTTTGGTCACGGTCAGATCGAATAATCATATCTCCACACAAGGCAAACCTAAAAACCATATGGTCTTTCTGGGACACATAAGGCAGAGAGAAGTCTGACACATACTCATTATCAACGATATACGTCAGAATGTCGTCTGACAAACTAAGTACGTCCCAATATCCTGTAGCAATCTTGTTATTGAAATTTATACGAACAGAATCCGGACAGTCGTATGGCAAAGGATTATACTTATAGAAATCCACACGCTGATCCGTATAGATTTCGCTCTTTGAGAAGTTACTCATGACCTCAGTAACGAGATTAGAATCTATAGTATTCATACTCATACCTCACTAAAAACACTATCATTTAGCGATCCACTTGCCCCTGCCCGACAGGAAGAACATGCTAGACCTGTAGCACATTTTTCCTCACTCAACATAACGCAAATCAAGGGTTTCCGGTAATTAATGCGTAAATCAATTGTTTTAAATTCGGCCTCAACATTAATTTATTGAAATTCTTGATAGGCAACAATCAGTGGCAAACCCTAAGCAATTTTACAATGGGGGCAGTTCCACTTTCACATAACGGACAAATAACCTGGGAGGGGTATTTCAATGTCGTTGCTCAACAAGAAAACAAGATTACAAACCGGCCTATCGGCAATCGCCATAGCCATCTGCATGCCAAACAATGCTACGGTATATGCGGCCGATGATCTTGCTGATGAAAATACATTTGAAGAAGTTGTTGTTACTGGCTCCAGAATTAAACGAGGAAACCTTAACACTCCGACACCAGTCACTGTGCTCGATTCCGACGCCCTTAAAGTAAGTGGTACGAACAACATCGCAGACCTGCTACGGGAAGTTCCATCTGTTGGTTTATCTGGCCTCAGCAGTCAAAATGGCAACTTCAATATTCAGAACTCTGGCCTCAATACCATCAACTTGCGAAATCTGGGTGAAGCTCGCACCCTTATTCTAGTCAATGGTCGCCGTTATGTCTCTGGCGTCCCAGGTTCATCAGCCGTTGATATGAATACAATACCGACCGACCTGATAGACCGAGTTGAAGTCATCACTGGTGGTGCCTCCGCCGTTTATGGGTCCGACGCGGTTGCCGGAGTTGTTAATTTCATCCTGAAGCAAGATTTTGAAGGTGTGACCGTTGATGGCCAATATGGCGTTTCCGGCAAAGGTGACGCTGACAAATATAAAGCCACACTTACAATGGGTGGTAACTTTGACGAAGACAAAGGCAATGCCGTACTGCATTTTGCTTACAATAAAGAGGCAGGTCTAAAGTCAGAGCGTCGCGGCATTAAAGACGAATGGTACGATATTACAGACAATACACTTTATTCACCAAACCACAGCTCATACGTTCCTCAAGGCCGCTTCTTCTCAGGCAGCACATGGACTTATGACCCATCAGGCAACCTTGTGAATGAATATAACGGCGAACGAGATGGCTTTGACCGCAGTAGCTACCGAACCATTTCCATCCCGCAAGATCGAATCTTGGTATCTGGTAGCGCTCGTTACGAGCTACTAGACAATGTATCTCTATATTCGGAGCTTATGTTCGCACAGGTAAATTCCAAAGCTGCCCTCGAACCTTTCTATTTCGACCAAGGTCACATCTATCCTGATGCTAATAACCAGGGCATTCCAATCAGTAACCCCTTCATTCCTGACGAAATCCGAGACGACATGGTTGCAAATGGCTTTGATCGCCTTGGTTTCCGCCGTCGTTTTGCGGAAAATGATGGCCGTTCAGCAACAAATGAACGCCGCACAATGCGCATGCTTCTTGGTGTACAAGGCGATCTAAACGACCAGTGGTCCTGGGATTTAAATTATTCCTATGGGCGCACAACACAAGCACAAACATTCCATGGTGAAATGAACACTCTGCTCACTATGAACGCCCTTAACACAGAAGCTGATCCTGATAATCCAGGTGGCGTTCGCTGCATCGATGCAAGTGCCCGTGCCCTTGGCTGTGTTCCAATGAATATCTTTGGAAAGGGTGCCATCTCTGACGAAGCCCTTGCATATGTTGCCGCTGATACAAACCTTAGATCTACGGTAACACAGCAAGTCCTATCGGCCGGTATCACCAACAGTAACTTGTTCACTTTGCCAGCTGGTGATGTTGGTTTTGCTGCTGGTGTAGAGCACCGTAAGGAAGCAAGTGAAGTTCACCAAGATCCTTTAGTTGTCGCAGGCCTTACAGGAGGTAACAAAGTTGCTAATACAATCGGCGACTTCAATGTGACTGAGTTTTATGCTGAAGCCAACGCCCCCCTCATAACAGATGCTAATTTCGCAAAATACCTGGGGATTGAAGCAGCATTCCGCTATGCAGACTATAGCACCGTCGGCAGTGTAAGTAGCTGGAAGTTTGGCGGTGAATGGGCACCTATAGATGACCTGCGTTTCAGAGCAGTATACGCCAAATCTACGCGTGCTCCCAATATCAACGATTTGTTCGCGGGTGCTGGCCAAACATTCCCAGATATTATTGACCCATGTAATGGCGTAACCAACACGTCTTCTGATCCAAGCCAGTCCGCATGTTTACTTGACTCCGCTCTTCAGGCAGCGGTTAATTCTGGCCCCTTTGTTGTTGGATCCTTCGAAAAATTTGATGTATCTGGCTACAATCAAGGCAACCCCAATGTACGTGAAGAAACAGCCAAAACTCTGACTGTTGGTGCTGTCTTCACACCAACCGCTATTCAAGGGCTAAGTGCATCTATTGATTATTTCCACATCAAAGTTACTGATGCTATTCAGTTTACTGGTCGGCAATTGATTTTGGATCGTTGTTACGAAAGCTCAAGCCTCGATAATTTCTTCTGTAATCAAATCACCCGCCGCCCTAACACTGGTCATCTACAATATGTAAATGACGGCCCAGCAAACCAAGGGTATCAGCTCAAATCAGGCATCGACTTTAAAATTAACTATGCAATGGACATAGGCGACGGCACCTTAGCTTTCGATCTATATTATGTGCGGATGTTAAAAAGCGAACTACAAACGGCCGATGGAGGAATTGAAGATCAATTGGGTGACCTAAGTACTTCAGCTGATTTCAAGAATAAAGCAAACTTGGGCATTACCTATACAGGTGGGCCACTTACCGTTTCTTGGAAAGTAAATTATCTAGGCCAAATCTTCGACAGCCTGTCTGTCCACAATACACGTGTTGCCGACGGTGTGCCAGATTATGACCTAAATGACGTTAGCGCCAAAATCTACAATAACATGCAAGTTCGTTACGCTTTTGGCAGTGACAATGAGTATGAACTGTATGCCGGTGTAGATAACGTCTTCAATACATCAGCTCCTTTCTTACCAACAGGTACAGCATCAACAGTTTGGGGTAATGACACTTCAAGTCAGTACAGCCCTGTTGGCCGTTACTTCTATTTCGGGAGCAGGATCACCTTCTAACAAGAGATCTATGCACTAACAATACTTGCAACTATAAAGCCGCACCTAAAACTAGGTGCGGCTTCTTTTTAACTTTCAAAATAAGGAAATAGCTTTAGTCAAGCAAAGGCGCCATCAAAGCAAGCGCATAGGCTTGGTTATCGTCGTCCTCGATTGCCATAACAATTTGCCGCGCAAGATATGCATCTTCGTTTGAAATAGCTCCCTCAAGCAACGTCAAGCGTACAAGGTCTCTGTCATAAGCACCTTCAATCTCACCTACTTGAGTTAACATACCCCGTATTTCGGCAGCAAGAAGGCTTTCATCGCGCCCAGCCTGAAGCTGTGAAATATATTTCGCTTTTGCTGCCAAGTCCTCAAACACTTCTAGCCGCCTAAGCGCCATTTCCAAATTGCCAGACGCGGCCTCAATCGCTCCTACTTGGTCAGCAAAAGAAGTTAGCGCTTCGCTACCGCGCAACCGATTACCGTGCGTTACAGCAAGCTCATAGCTAGCTGTAACAAAAGCAGGGTCCATTCCGGCCTCAAACATATTGCGCGCACGCGCGGCTGTCGCATCAGCGCGATGATGGATGCCAACCACACTTGTGAATAATTCATCTGCTTCGGTTATCAGTGCATTCCTTTCACCTGCGTCACCCATGCGGTCTGCGATAATAGCAAGCTGAATAAGCCCTTGATAGCGTTGCTCCGTACGCTCCATAGCCCTAATTCGTCCACCAAGCTCAGCAAAGTCTAATCCAGCTAAGGCTTCCTTAGAACTACGAGCAAGTAAAGTTAGTTCACGCCAAAAGGCACGTGCTTGATTTTGAGTTTGCCGCAATGCCACACGGGCATCCGCAATTTTTCCACGAAAAGCTGCTTCCGTAGCAATCTTAAATAGCACAAGGTCTTTAATGGATTGATTTTCCAGCTCGCCTACTAAAGCAAGCGCGCTTGCTGAATCTCCTGCCCTAGCTAGTAGCGGTGCAATTTCTGTGATCTTCTCCCGTGTCACCAAAGAAAGGCGCACCGAACGCGCCTCATCAAGAGCCAGCATTAACGTCTGTACCGCCTGCTTATCTTGGCCAGTGGCAATCATTGACCGCGCGATACCAATCAACACTTTGGCTCGTTCTATGCCAAACTCTTCACTAATCACAGTTTGCAACGCTGCTGTAAAAGCACAATCACGTGTCGGTGCTTCAAGGCAGGCCATCGTGTGCTCGTTCGGCTGGTGCTCTGTTGTAACTGGCACCTGCTGCAAAGCTAGCGCCGCACTGCTAACTGAAAGAAGTAGTCCGCCCACAATAAATTTCTTCATATGTAATTCCCGCCCTGAACTATCTTTAATGCAATATCGTCCAAAATAAGAGCTGTTCCCCTATCATAACAACCCGTTACGCAAAGTGGCCGCCAATGTGCCTGAAATGCTAGTATTACCCTCTCAAGATTGGCGTCATAAATCAAGCTGTTAGGCCAATCATAACCAAGCATGCCTAATTGTTTATTAAGACTAATTACCCTCGGCCCTGCATCGCCCTTCTTCAACACAACCTCAGTATCGGAGCCATCTCTGTCCGACCAAACGCCAAAACCAGACGCCGCAAGCAAATGCCATGGGAATAGTTCACCCGGATCTGTTTTTCTGTCAGGCGCAATATCGCTGTGCCCAATATAACGAGCTTGAGGTACTTTATGTCGCTGCTCAATACCTTCCAGCAGCTGTAAAAGGCTATTAATCTGTGCCTGAGGAAAAGGCCTATAGCCAAATTCATGCCCCGGGTTGACCAACTCAATACCTATAGAATTATGGTTAAGGTTTTCCTGACCTTGCCACGCCGAAACACCTGCGTGCCAAGCACGCTTTTCTTCTGGCACTAACCTAAAAAGACTACCATCTTCATCAATCATATAATGCGCTGATACTTTGGCTGCCGGGTCACACATACGTGTCAGAGCTTCCTGCCCTGACTGCATACCTGTGTAATGCAATACAACCGTATCGATCTTAGCATTTGGCCTTTCATCCCAGTTCGGGGATGGCCTTTCGCTTATTTCCAACATCCAGACAGCTGCTCCGATATTAGCCCTCAGTGTTGGGCGCGTCTGCAACAATACTTTTTCGTGCACTATTTCTAAGCGTTACAATCAAGACACCAACTATCGTTACCAATCCGCCCGCGACTATTCTACCCGTTACCACTTCATCAAGGGCAAAAACGCCTGCCAAAACAGCAAACAACGGCACGACAAGAAAATAGGGAGACACCATAGAAACTTCATATTTCCTGAACAAATAATTTGCCGCCCCATGCCCTACAACAGTCGCGCCGAGAGCACTGTATAAAATTGAGAGCCATGCACGTGAGCTACCCTCAGCAATTGCCTGAAACTGGCCCGTTTCAAATACCAATGACAATATGATCGAACCGACAGCCCCAGCCAAACCAACCCACGCCTGCATGGTTACAACAGGCACATCCTTCAAACTTCGCATCAATATGGCAGAAATCGAATATAAAAGTGCTGCTAAACTCATTAAGCTAACACCTTCCCAGTACGTCAGAACCACAGGATCGAAACCAATAATGAGCACACCTGAGAAACTTAAAAGGATACCTGCAACACGCTTCCAGCCAACTGTTTCCTTTAAAAAAATTATAGCAAGAATTGTGGAAAAAGGCACTGTTAACTGGCTAGCTATTGATATAGCACCAACACCGTCCGCCATCTTTACCGCCCAAAAAGTGACACTGAAATGAAGCACGCCCAGTATAAAAGCCGTCGCCAACAGTAATGGCATGCGCCCTCTGATAATTCTCAAAAAGGGCATAAAAATTAAAGCAACCAATGAAAAGCGCACAGCATTAACAAGAAGCGGTGAAAATTCAGCAACAGCCCATTTAGCCGCCACAAAATTAAAGCCCCAAGAAGCAGACACCAAAATCGCCAACAATATATGCTGAGGTTTCATTAGCTGGCCTGCCGAACTGAGGTGGCGCGAGACTTTGTAATTTCATCGTAGGCTGTATTAATTTCAGCTGCGCGACGGGTCGCCACCGCGATCAAATCACTTGGCACCCCAGCCGCTATCAAATGGTCAGGGTGGTTTTCACGAACCAAATTGCGATAATGTTTTTTGAGGCCCGCATCATCAATAGCCGGATCAACACCGAGGATACCGTATGGACAATTAGGATCTGCCCCAACGTGCCGGTGAACAAAACTTTCAATTTCAGGCGGAGTATATCCAAATATTTTGGCTACTGCTCTAATGAAGTTCAGCTCATTTGGGTGCACATGGCCATCAGCTTTGGCAATAAACATAAGCCCCTCAAGCACATCAGAAAGCACCCCTCTATTATCACGCATCAACCCAGCAAGCTGGCGTGCATAGGCATCAAACCCTGCTGTATGCTGTCTTGCCATATCAAAGACACGGCCAACATTCGCCATTTCAGAGGGTGGCACTCGAAATACTGATTTGAAGGCGTCAATCTCTTCGCGTGTCACACGACCATCGGCTTTTGCCATTTTAGC
>CAXBKT010000021.1:0-33283 GCA_963976155.1 uncultured Kordiimonadaceae bacterium
AAGCAGTTACTTTTATCCATAACATCCCCTACTTGGACAAACCTAGTCCTGAACTAGTTCCAGACACTTAAACAACTCTACATGATACTCATTATTGTGGTTTCCGGGCAAACTGAATAGCTAGCCGCCCCATCTTCGCCTCAGCAAGTGACGTATAAAAGCGATTAAGTAACTCTGGATCATACATCGACATCGTTATGTCAAAGGCCTTACGACGCTGATGAAGTTCACGGCCTAATTTGTTATCCTTAGTATAATTTTGGCCCATCAAAAGAAACAGTTCCATTGGGAAGTTTGTGGTACTTTCCAACAATTCAAAACCAGCTTTTTTGATTAATGCCGCAAGTGTATCAAAATCAAAATAATTCAGATGATGATCTGGGACCACCCACCATGGCTCAAACTCATTTGTGTCGGTTAGCACCTTTTGGATCGGGCTAAAGTCATTTGGGACCGAGATACATAAGACACCACCCGGAGATAAGAGTTGCATAGCCCAATCCAGAAGCTCAGATGGATTGGGTATATGTTCCAATACCTCACTCATATGTATAAAATCAAAAGTATCTAGTGTTTCAACTATTCTCTGGTCGAAAAAACCATGAATAACACTCAGGTTTCTTTTAGATGCATAGTCTGCCGCAACAGGCGATGGTTCAATCCCTGTAACCTGCCAACCACGCTCCATTCCAACGGCAAGAAAGTCGCCGGGGCCACACCCGATATCGAGCACCTTCTTGGTTACATTATCGAGCTTACTTTCAGCCAATTGAAAGCGCCTCTCAAATTCAATATTTTTCCATTCAACATCTTCGGCGCTTGTTTCCAGATAATCTGACTTTTCAGTTTGATAAAACTCCTGCTCATAGAATTTTTTTAGCTGTTCAGTCGTTGGAAGTGGCATCACGTGCTTGTAACCACACGCATCACAATCAATCACGTCCCCTTTATCAAAGCGACTGACTATCTCCCCTACATGATTAATCACAGTCGCCATATATCATCCTACCTTTTTAGAGATCTCAGTTCTCGCAATAATGCGTGCAGCAATTTCTTCCACAAAATTCTTTGAGCCCTGTCGCAGCTTGAAGGCAATATCGTCGTGTAAATCGTTCGGGCAAGACAATAGTAATGCAGCGAGCTTCGAAATAGCGTCTCCGCCATCAAGTGCGACATTGTCTGGGAAAAGCTTTTTAAGTTGCTGCCACTCCCCAGGTTGGGCAGCACCAACTGCGTCAAAAACAACAGTTGGTATACCGGCACGTAGGCACTCGAAATAAGACACACCATAAACACACATAACGGCATCATACTCAGAAAATAGTGACGGCAGGTCCGTTGGTGCAAATAGAATGTTAAACCGGTCACGCAAATCATCACATGAGACAATTGGTTCCGAAGCATAGGGGCCCTGCACCCAATCAATTCTAACGTCTGCGGGCAATTGGCGTAACATCTTTTCCGGTAGCGTTTCACCGAGACCAGCGGCATCACTTCCACCGCTTAAAACCAGCACTTTCTTCTGTTGGGGGCTGTCTGGACATTTTCTCCACAAGGGAGAATCTTTTAGCAAAAAGCAATCCCAGCCAACCCGCACATCGTTAGCGGCAAATGTTTCAGCATTTTCAGTGAAAAATGTAGGCAACCAAACTAAATCACAAGAGGTAGCATCGTTCATTGGCAGGTCAATCCCGACAGTCATACACTTTTTAGATAGTTGTGGGCCTTTTTCAAATCTAGTATCAAGCTTTTCCTTCAGGTCGAAAATTAATAAGTCACTATTTTCCAATGCCTCCTGCCAAAGCTCCGTTGTTAACTCTGAAATCCAACTATGATTAACAAGTGCAAGATCAGGAATTTCAAGTGGCGCACCCTTGATAATAAGCTTCACATTTGCACCTAAATAGTCCTGCAAAGCAGCTGTTGCCACAAGCATTCGCATCAAATGCCCCATGCCAACTTTGGGCCCAGATTCTGTTACTATTACCGCCTTGATTGAGGTGTCGCGTATTGTTTTCTGGTACACATGCTCATTGATGCATCTAAGGCCCGGCTCCTCTTTTACCTGATCAATAACGTGCTTGAGGTCAACGATGGTCTCGTCCCCATTTCCCGAATACCATTCAACATAAACACGCCGCATAAACCTATAGTCAGAAGGCGTATCCACAGATATACGATGTTCTGTACCATAATATTCTTCTGGTTCCAGAACCTCACCTTTCGCAGTTGGCATCACCTTCTTTAGGTGATGATAGACTGCGCCAACATGCTCTTTTTCAAAAGGTGCAGAAGCAACTGAGACCATACGATCCCAAAATCCACGCCTAAAAACGTCAAAGCCCTCATGGATAACTTTATCGCCGTTTGCGGAGAGACTGAAGCCTACGGTATCAATTTCAGGCTGCCCCTCTATTTGGTCAAGCATTCTATCAATCGCGCTAGGCTCCACGAGAGGACAATCGCCACAAACATAAACAAGAATATCTGTATCAAACTGTTTTACCACACTGTCGACACGGCCCATTAAATCGTCAATCGCACCCTGATAAGCGACACACTTCCGCCCAGTGGTTTCAGCCCATTCTTTTAGCGGCTCATTATAACTATCATCAGTCGTTGCCAAAACAATCTCAGTAAGCCTGTCGACTTTGGCCAAACGCTCCCACAGGCGCTCAATCAATGGCTTACCAGCTAGTGACAAAAAATGCTTTTTCGGCAAACGAGAAGAATTCAGACGCGCCCCGACGACAGCAATTATTCGCTCACCCACGATGCCCTCATCTTCTTGAGCGGTCGAAGACCATCACTGGGGTCTGCGCGCCAAGGGCGATCACTCAACTCTGCCTTTGTTGGTTCTTTAATACCAATTCCATCGGCCTTAAGAAGCCTTCGTCTCGCTTCGAGCACACTACCTATTTCAGCAGGCAACCAGCAATGGCCTGTTGCATATTCAGCACCCATTTCATCTAGGTCCAAATGAAACTCAATAACGTGTGCTCCCCAATGATCAATGGCGCGGTTTACCACCGCAGGGTCACGAGAATGGTCAGACCAACCTACTTCACAGCCCGTTTCCCTGCGAATAGTCGCTATCGCTGAGAGATTACAGTCCTCAGCTTGAACTGGATATCCAGATACGCAGTGAAGAAGAGTTAAATCTTTGCCGCCTGCTGCCCTAAAAACTCTAACCGCATGCGAAATTTCACTCATGGTTGCCATGCCGGTTGATAGGATCAATGGCTTGCCAGTTTCGGCGCATAGTTTAATTAGGTCATCCCAGAGTAACTCATATGATGCAATTTTATAAAAATCCACATATGGGTACAGCTCTTCAACGGCATCTAGATAAAATGGCGTGCAGCTAAATTGCACCGACTGCTCTTTACACCGTTTTGCTAAATCCGGAAGAAACCGCTTTGGAAGCTCCCACTGGCGTCGACGCCTATGCTCTTCACTTTTCGCCAAAATCTCCGGTGCGAACAAATCATCAATGCGAAACAATTGGAATTTAACTGCCTGACACCCTACTGACGCTGCAACATCAATAAACTCTATGCATCTATCCAAGTCTTGAGCGTGGTTACTCGAGACTTCCGCAATAAAAAGAGGTAACCCATTATGTACACCTAACATAAACGCTCCCTAATCTTACCTGCGACACGCTTCATGATATCGTCCCAATCTACTATTTCATCACAAACAACAAACTCGGCATCTTTGGCAAAAAGTACCTTCTCATTATGACCAAAACACCACCAAGGTGTGTGGGCTGATGTAAGAATAGTAGGACAACCACTTGATAAGGAAAACATACCGGGGGCCGAGCATGAGGAAACAACAAGATCTAGATTTGAAGCAATTGCCACGTTAGCCTCAATATCGGCTTTCAAATCAATGTCTTCAAAATTATGAATATCTACACCGTAGAGTGTTTTGAATTTTGCCAATTCCTCAGTTACTTCGCCGTACTGCAAATTGATAAAATCTACTTTATCCGCAAGTTCCATAACTGGCCCAAAAGCCTCGATGGAACTATAAAGATAGTCCCTCTGCTGTGAAACGATGCCACTCCGCCAAGCCAAACCAACTTTAGGCTTCGCGCTAATGGTTTTCAGTCTCTTCCGAATATCCGAAGCCCTTACAGGGCATGCCTTCAAAAAACCTTCTAGATGAGGCTTAATTTTATCTGTAGCACTCCACTCAAAACCAGGTGCATCAGCTAAATTAATGGCGAAATCAGGTTGCAGCTCCCCCTCTTGCATCATTTTCTGAACGTTAGGGAAATGCCTGTACCGATAACCTTGTTTGAATTGGTCAACATGAAAATCAACAATCGCATTAGGGAATCGTCTTTGATAAAGAGATACCAAGCGGCGT
Source organism: uncultured Kordiimonadaceae bacterium (assembly GCA_963976155.1). Taxonomy (GTDB): domain Bacteria; phylum Pseudomonadota; class Alphaproteobacteria; order Sphingomonadales; family Kordiimonadaceae; genus Kordiimonas. The sequence continues at coordinate 4,381 of CAXBKT010000021.1, forward strand.
TCGCAACCAATGATGAGCTTTTCTACCCGTTCATAGAGAAATGGCAAATAATTCCCGAACATAACCTCATCGCCAATTCCCTGCTCTGAGCACACAAGAAGTGTCTTACCTGACAGATCTTGACCATCCCATGAACCTAGTCCGTGACTATATATTTGAGTTTGATTTTGCTTTCGCCTTGGGTTCAGCCTATGCCTATAGTGGGGCCACCCTTTTTCCAGCTGACCATCAAGAAAATAAAGCTGAGCTGCGCCAATGTGAGGCTCAGGCACTTCAGGGTTTAGTTCCACTGCCCTGACGTTAAGCTCCAATGCTTGCCTAAACTTGCCTCTCTGCACAAAAGAAATAGCATAATTGCTAAGGATCTTTAAATCATTAGGACTCAGGCGCAGCGCTTCTTCAAAGAACACATCAGCCGCAGCCACACCGTCTCGCGCCCGTACCTGTGTTGCAAGCACATTCCATAAATCTGAGCTCTCCGGGAATAACGGCAAAACCTGCTGAAGCATATCAATGCTCTCGTCAAACTTTCCTAGGCCAGTATAGGCAGTAGCCAAATTCACATAATGTTGAGCAGACGGGTAAGCTGTCACGAGCTGCTCTCCAACTTGCACAGCCACGCTACTCATTTCCATTTCGATCGCTAGATTCAACATCACGTTCAAAATATCTTCGCTAGGCTCAGTTACCGTTAAAGCTCTTTCCAATACAGCAAGGGCATGCTCCCTAACCCCCAAACGCGCCAAACTATGAGCAATCAAAGTCAAGAGAGGGACATCTTCAGGCATTGCCTCCCAAGCAACCAGCAAATGGGGTAAAGCTTTCTCCCATTCTTCACGCTCAGCATGTTGCTGACCAGCCTTAAGGGCTTTTCTAACTGCACTAAGAGACACTCCAGCGTTTGCTAAGCCAACTTTTTCAAGTTTGGTTTTCTGCACCTTTGCCTGCTTGCGTCTGTTTTTCTGCTGCATACTATTCTGCCGATCTACACTATATTAGTACTGGATACCTACCAGTGCCGCTAGAAATTCAAGCATGAATATAAAACTAAAATTAGAAATATCGCCTGATCTCAACATACTCTTTTAAAACATTGCTTAATTGCAAGGGCAATGCCAATCCACAAAAAGCTGGCAAAAGGTTAGGTCTACCCTTTATGATTTCCTTATAGTATAATGAGTTAAATGGCATTTGGTCGAGATGTATATCTTAACTTACTATTAGTTTTGATACGCATTTTGAAATGGGGAGGGAAATATGGCGCTTAAGTTATCCTTAAAGCCAGACGAAAAATTAGTTATAAATGGCGCAGTAATTGCTAATGGTGACAGACGATCAACGCTTATTGTACATAACAAAGCGTCCATATTAAGAGAAAAAGACATTATGCAGGAGGGCGACGTGAGCTCCCCAGCAAAAAGGATCTATTTCCCCATTATGCTCATGTATATGGATGGCGGCGCAGATAATAAGTATTATGACGAGTTTGTTTTAAGAATGACCGAGTTTATGGGAGCAATTAGCACACCTGCAGCAGTTGAAAACTGTGTTAAGATTAGCAGGGATGTAATGGACAAAAATTATTACAAAGCCCTCATGAACTGTAAAAAGCTGATTACTTTTGAGCAAGAACGCATCGGGGTAATCGAAACTGAATAACCAGCACTACAAATAAACCGGGGATATGAATGTCATATCAAGCTTATAAAAAAGCACAAACTTCAGCCGAAAGGCCCAGCCAAGTAGAGTACCGCCTGTTCGCGCAGGTGACCAATTCTCTCATCCAAGTGCAGGAACGCGGCATTAGAGATATCCAGATGATTGAAGCCCTCGACTGGAACCGTCGTATGTGGTCAACTTTTTCCAGCGACTGCGGCGCAGAGGGCAATCAGCTCCCCGCACAACTCAGAGCAAGCATCATTTCTCTTTCAATTTGGGTTTCAAAACATTCGTCTGCGGTCATGCGCGGAACAGAAGAGATAGATGACCTAATCAGCATTAATCGCACAATTATGGAAGGACTTGCCGCACAAGAGAAACTTCAGCAGCAAGCAAATCCAACTGATGACACAGGGGCGCCGCCTACCAATCCCATCAACTCGATCCTATAGGGCAATTTTTTCCCAACAAAAGGGAATATATTGCCCCCTTCTCATCATAAGCGGCAATATATTCCTAGAAACAGTCACTTTAGAAGCCAAAAAAATTCAAATTATATTAAAATTTTTCTATTTATATTCAATAACTTATATTTATTTTCATAAAATATAACTTTTTTGGCACGCCCCCTGCTTAGTGTTATGGCGGATGCAAAATGCGTCCGTTGAGCAAAATGCTCTACATAACTCTCAGAATGGAGATACAAAATGGCGTTTTCCGTAAACACCAACGCAGGTGCATTTGCCGCCCTGCAAAACCTAAACAAAACTACTTCTTCCCTCAACACTGTTCAAACTCAGATTAATACAGGCCTTAAAGTAGCATCTGCTAAAGATGACGCGGCTACATTTGCCATCGCCCAAAAACTACGTGGCGACGTTGCTGGTTTGAATGCTGTTAAATCTTCACTTGATCGCGCCAATTCAACAATTGATGTTGCAATTGCTGCTGGTGAAGCAGTATCTGACCTCCTTATTGAGCTAAAAGAAAAAGCTGTGTCTGCAAAAGATACTAGCCTTGACACTACAAGTCGCGCCTCTATCAATAACGACTTTAAACAGCTCCGTGATCAGATCACATCAATTGTATCTAACGCTGAATTCAACGGTACTAACGCTGTGAAATCAGGTGGTACAAACATTTCCGCCATCACTAATGATGACGGTGCGAACAGCATCACAATCGCAGCACAAGATCTTTCTCTTGGCGGCGCAAATGTGACGATTACTGGCACGCAGTCAATCAGCACCCAAGACCTAGCTTCTACTGCAGTAGCTAACATTGAGTCTTCTATCTCAAATGTTAATACAGCCTTGTCAGCCCTTGGTTCAGGTGCAAAACGTCTAGAACTTCAAGGCGAGTTTGTTAACAAACTGTCAGATGCCATTGAAGTAGGTGTAGGTAACCTTGTGGATGCCGACCTTGCGAAAACAAGTGCTAACTTGCAGTCCTTGCAGGTTAAACAGCAGCTTGGCTTGCAAGCACTATCAATTGCCAATCAGGCACCAGGAACGGTTCTATCACTATTCCGGTAAGTGGTTCTTAGAAATCACAGACTTTAAAGGGCCCCTCGGGGCCCTTTTTTTATAGTACCTGATCTACACTAATAGACATTCTTGCCCGGCAAGAGTTACCCCCTCCTCTGTTAAAACCTCATAAATACAATAAATACAACAACTTAATAATGGCACGTCCTTTGCGATATCTTGGACAAGAGCAGAAAGCTCAACGAAATATCTCAAAAGGAGACGACGAAATGACTTTTTCCGTAAACACAAACGCGTCTGCATTGTCAGCTTTGCAAAACCTGAACAAAACAGCCGTAAGACTCGGAACTACACAGACCGCTATTAATACTGGAATGAAAGTGTCCTCATCAAAAGATAACGGTGCAGTATTTGCCATAGCACAGTCCTTACGGGCTGATGTTGCTGGCATCAACGCTGCCACCTCATCAATTGACCGTGGCCTTTCAACAATTGAGGTAGCGATCGCTGCCGGTGAAGCTGTTTCAGACCTTCTAATTGAAATGAAAGAAAAAGCAGTAGCCAGCAAAGATCAAGGTCTTGACACGTCTAGTCGTGTATCTTTGAACAATGATTTTGCCCAACTACGTGATCAAATCACATCAATTGTGTCGAATGCTGAATTCAACGGCACAAATTCTGTGAAAAGTGGCGGGCAAGACATCGTTGCAATCACTAACGATGATGGCTCCAGTACTCTTACCATACAAAGTCAAGATCTATCCCTTGGTGGTGGTATCGTAGCGCTAACTGCGACGCAATCAATTGGCACTCAACCTTTGGCGTCCTCGGCTGTAATCAACATCGAAAGCTCTATTCAAAATGTCAACGCCTCCCTATCCGCACTCGGTGCAGGGGCTAGACGTCTGGATTTACAGAAGACTTTCATTTCTCAGCTTAGGGATACCATTGAAGTAGGTATCGGTAATCTAGTAGATGCCGATATGGCAAGAGCTTCAGCAGACCTGCAAGCACTGCAAGTAAAACAGCAATTAGGTCTTCAGGCACTCTCCATAGCCAACCAAGCACCTCAGTCAGTACTTAGTCTGTTCCAATAAGTCAAAATCAAGTGCCGGGCGATTTCTCTCGCTCGGCACTTTTTTCCACAATTTCACATCAGTACATGGTAATTTTTACCTTATAGGCAATTATTGCCGTATAAAAGTATTGCCGTAAAAAGGGCCTGAACTACTATAACCCTTACAAATCAATACACTAACAAATAACCATATCGCTGTAATTTTTGGTACAACTCTTGCAACGTATGGACTGGGACAAAATGTCCTGTGGGCAAAATGCCCGATAAAAAGCTCCAAAAAGGAGAATTAAAATGGCTTTTTCGGTAAACACCAATGCAGGTGCGTTTGCAGCCCTGCAAAACCTTAATAAAACTAGTTCTGGCCTTACTACGGTTCAAAGCCGTATTAACACCGGCCTCAAAGTAGCTTCATCTAAAGACGATGCAGCAACTTTTGCGATCGCCCAAAAACTACGTGGCGATGTTGCTGGCTTAAATGCCGTTAAATCATCCCTAGACAGAGCCTCTTCAACCATTGACGTTGCGATTGCAGCGGGTGAAGCTGTATCTGACCTACTCGTTGAACTAAAAGAAAAAGCGGTATCTGCAAAAGACACTAGTCTTGATACAACAAGTCGTGCATCTATCAATAACGACTTTAAGCAGCTCCGTGACCAAATCACTTCTATTGTATCAAACGCAGAGTTCAATGGCACAAACGCCGTGAAAAATGGTGGTAGTGCAATTTCTGCAATTACAAGCGATGATGGTGCAAACAGTATCACTATTGCAGCGCAAGATCTTTCTCTTGGCGGCGGCAAAGTGTCCATTACTGCAACACAGTCAATTAGTACTCAGGACCTTGCGTCTACAGCAGTAGCAAACATTGAATCTTCTATTTCTAATGTTAATACCGCGCTGTCAGCTCTTGGTTCAGGTGCAAAACGCCTTGAGCTTCAAGGTGAGTTTGTGAACAAGCTTTCTGATGCGATTGAAGTTGGTGTAGGTAACCTTGTGGATGCTGATCTAGCTAAAGAATCCGCTGGCTTGCAAGCTTTGCAAGTGAAACAGCAGCTAGGATTACAGGCACTTTCGATTGCCAATCAGGCACCATCGACAGTACTTGGTCTCTTCCGATAATAGCTTTGGTGAGAGCCAGACATCTGGCTCTCACCCTATTTTGGAATAGACATCAGCTAATTTGATGGAATTGAGCAACATAGTTTGCTCGGAGTAGGACGATGACGGAAATCAGCAACATAAAAAGCGGCGGCGAGGTGATTAACCTTAAACCCACTAGTGTGCCGAGCCCAGATTCGAATGGCGCTGGTCGTATTGCAACCAGTGGCGAAACCGCTACAGCCGCGGCACTTAGTCCAAGAGAGACTGAAAGCCTCGGACGCGGAGAAGACCCATTGGTTAAAGCAGCCGAAACGATTAGAGAGTTTGTGCCACAAGAAGGGCCCGAAACAGAACTGCGAATAGACAAAGACGACGAAACAGGTCGCTTTATTTATAAGAGTGTCGACAAGGAATCTGGCGAGGTTATTAAACAATTTCCTCCTGAAACCATTCTTGAACTCATATCGCAGTACCGAAGCTTAGAAGGCTTGGTTGTTGACGATGACGCTTAGGAACCGGTAACTCCGCACCTTAGCGTCTAGTCGACCGATATAGACTATTGCACCTTTACTGGATTTGCTTATGCAGGTCACGGTACGGGCCTTTTTTGTTTATAAAGACCAGAACAATCAAGGTGACAACCCAGATATACTTGTTGGACTTACGCCATGCTTGCTCTATGTCACTCATCAGAAATAGATAACCTAATGCCGTGTAGGAGTTGCATTCCATGAAGTTTACGGGCACTGATCAATATGTAGCCACTGAAGACCTAAAAGTTGCAGTTAATGCAGCAGCAACATTGCGCCGCCCTCTTCTTATTAAAGGGGAACCTGGCACCGGAAAAACAGTACTCGCTCAGGAAGTAGCACAAGCCTTCGATATGGAGCTCATTGAGTGGCACATCAAGTCCACAACAAAAGCTCAACAAGGCCTTTATGAGTATGACGCAGTTTCTCGCCTCCGGGACAGCCAGCTTGGTGATGAAAAAGTAAAAGATATTAAGAACTATATCAAACGCGGCAAGCTATGGGATGCCTTTGAAAGTGATAAAACACCTGTTCTTCTAATCGATGAGATTGATAAAGCAGATATTGAGTTTCCAAACGATCTACTTCTTGAGCTCGATCGCATGGAATTTCATGTCTATGAAACAGGGGAAACGATTAAGGCAAAAAATCGCCCCGTAATTATAATTACATCCAATAATGAAAAAGAATTGCCTGATGCTTTTTTACGTCGCTGTTTTTTCCATTTTATAAAATTCCCTGATGCAGACACTATGCGAGAAATCATTGCTGTACACTATCCAAACATTCAGCATGAACTTGTAAAAGTAGCCATGAGTATCTTTTTCGATATCCGAGAGGTGCCAGGACTCAAGAAAAAACCATCGACAAGTGAACTCCTTGATTGGTTAAAGCTGCTAATGGCTGAAGAACTTCCATTAGATGTTCTACAATCAAAAGATCCAAGTAAATTGATCCCTCCCCTTCATGGTGCGCTGTTAAAAAATGAACAAGATGTCCATCTCTTTGAACGCCTAGCTTTTATGAACAGACGGCAATCCCGGTAACATAAGGCTCACACATGTTTATCAACTTCTTCTATGAACTGAAGAACAATGGTGTTCCCGTTTCCATCAAAGAGTACCTAACTTTGATGGAAGCGCTAAAACAAGGCTGTGCCGATCTAAGGGTGGATAATTTCTATTACCTGTCGAGGGCAACCTTTGTCAAAGATGAAACCAAACTCGATAAATTTGATAAAGTGTTCTCCAAAGTATTTGATGGTATCGAATTTATTGCGGAAGATGAAGCTGCTGACATTCCTGATGAGTGGCTCAAGAAAATGGCTGAACTTTATCTCAGCGAAGAAGAGATGGAAAAAATCAACTCCCTCGGCGATTGGGACAAGATTATGGAAACCTTAAAAAAGCGCTTGGAAGAACAAAACGAACGCCACCAAGGTGGCAGTAAATGGATAGGCACAGCAGGCACTAGCCCTTTTGGGGCATATGGGTATAACCCTGAGGGGGTACGTATTGGCCAGAAAGAAGGCAGACACGGACGCGCAATCAAGGTCTGGGACAAGCGCGAATTCAAAAATCTGGATGACAGTGTTGAGCTTGGCACCAGAAACATCAAAGTAGCACTAAGAAAACTGAGGCAATTTGCCCGACAAGGTGAAGCCACAGAGCTTGACCTCGACGGTACCATTAAAGCAACAGCACACAACGGGTATCTCGACATTAAAATGGTGCCCGAACGACACAATTCCGTAAAAGTCTTACTTTTTCTCGACATTGGCGGATCAATGGACCCGCACATTAAAGTATGTGAAGAACTTTTCTCAGCCGCCCGTAGTGAATTTAAACACTTAGAATTCTTCTACTTTCATAATTGTCTGTATGAGACCGTTTGGAAAGATAATGCACGCAGACGTACGGATACAATGGCAACAATGGATGTCCTACACACCTACCCCCATGATTATAAAGTCATATTTGTTGGCGACGCATCTATGAGCCCCTACGAAATTGCGTACCCTGGCGGTTCAGTTGAGCATTGGAATGAAGAAGCCGGTGAGACATGGGTTAAACGAATGAGAGACATCTATCAAAAAATCGTTTGGTTAAATCCTATTCCAGAAGAGCATTGGACCTACAGTCAATCTACTCAGATGATTAAAGAGCTCATAGATGGACGAATGCACCCTTTAACAGTTTCAGGCATTGACCGCGCAATGAAAGACCTCAGATAACGATGCCCTTGGAACCACTTATCCCAACGAAAGTACCAGTGATAGATTCATATACTTGACACAGTGAGCATCTAAGGCATGTTAGTGTTTGTATATATTCTTGACCATCTGGTCCACTTTCGGGGAGCGATAATAAAATGAAAAAATACGCAGTGCTCATGACAGCACTCCTTGCCGGTTGTTCCACAGCCATCAAAGAGCCAGTGACCACACCGACAATGACGAGCAATAATTTGTACGGCACCACCAGCTCGTCACTTGCAGACGGCAATGCCGCCATTCAAGAGAGATTAAAACATAAGCCCAACACCCGGCGTGCAAAGAATGTCATACTCTTTGTTGGTGATGGCATGGGTATTTCTACATTGACAGCAGGCCGGATTATGGAAGGTCAGATGGCGGGTGGCTCAGGCGAGGAAAACCTACTTAGTTTCGAGCGCTTTCCAAACACAGCTCTGGTAAAAACTTATAATGTGGACGCGCAAGTTCCTGACTCTGCAGGCACCGCTACAGCTTTGAATTCAGGCATAAAAACCCGGATTGGGTCCATCAATACAGGACCAAACCACAATCAAGAACTCTGCAAAGGTATGATGGATAACGCCCCTGTGCCTTTCGCCCATTACGCTGAGAAACTTGGCTTGAGCACAGGTGTGGTTAGTACTGCGCGACTTACACATGCAACTCCTGCCGCAGTTTACGCACACAGCCCTATCAGGCGCTGGGAGACAGATGTAAACCTTACCGACGAAGCAAAAGAAAATGGCTGCGTAGATATCGCTTCACAGATCACATCAGATATGGGTGGTGACGGCCTAGAAGTTGCTCTCGGTGGAGGCCGCGCCAATTTTCTACCAGCCGGTGAAGGTGCTGGCGTAAGGCTTGACGGTAAAAACATCCCTGCTCTTTGGACAGAAGGAAGGGAAAATGCCAAATACATTACTACAGCGGCGGAACTGGCATCCTTAGATACCGATGCTACTGACCACGTCTTTGGTCTGTTCAACGATGACCATATGTCATTCAACGCCATGCGCCCAGACGACGAGCCCTCACTAGCGGAAATGACAGAGGCTGCAATTAAGACCCTTTCTAAAAACAAAAAGGGCTATTATCTGATGGTTGAAGCAGGCCGTATCGACCACGGCCACCACGGTGGCAATGCCTTCTCGGCACTGACCGAAACAGTTGCCCTTTCAGCGGCGGTTAGAAAAGCGCTGGAACTGGTTGATACAAAAGACACGCTGATCTTAGTTACTGCAGACCATAGTCACGCATTTACTATGTCCGGCTATCCTAAGCGCGGAAATCCAATTCTCGGGCTTGTAGTACCTTCACACCCTGCAAATAGTACCGAGCCTCAACTGGCCGAAGACGGAAAACCCTATACAACTGTAGGCTACCAAAACGGACCAGGTGCTATTCAAGGGGAGCGAAAGACCCTTACGCAAAAGGAAGTTCTGGAACCAACCTTCCTGCAACAAGCGGCTTATCCAACTAAAAGCGAGACACACGGTGGTGAAGACGTAGCCCTTTTTGCCATAGGGCCTTGGTCACACCTTGTGAAAGGTACGATAGAGCAGAATGTGGTCTTTCACATTATGGACCATGCCCTACAACTACGAAAACGTACCGCAAAGAAAAAATAAATGAAAAGGGGCTGTAAATGCAGCCCCTTTTTTGTCCCAGAAATATTTGAAGCTATTAATCAGCCATATTATCCAAAACCTCAATGCTCGCACTCATAGGCGCCGCTCCTGACGCGATGCGGCGACTAGATACTCGACCTTCACGCTGCAGATAACGTTGCTCTTTAACGCTGTAAGCCAAAGCGTAATTCAATTTAACTGCAAACGTAAGCTTGTCTCCTGCAAAACCCTGAGGCAAGCTAGGGAAGTCCACTCGGCTAAGCGCCTTTTTAGCTGCACCATTGAGAATGCCGCTGCGACTCGTTTTCGTTTGATCTACGCTAAGAATGTCACCATTACGGTCAACTGTTACACGGAAAGTTGGGGCGCCCTCCTTACCATACCTAACTGCCATAGCTGGGTAGGTCATTTCACCACTTACGGATTTCCCTGCCGCCGCAGACCATGTCTGTAATCCGCCGCTTGAACCTGCATATGCTGCTGAGCCGAAAGCCACTGCTCCCACAAGAGTGGAAGCTACTAAAATTTTATTGAATGTCGTGTGTACCATTTTTTATTCCTCGCTTTTTTGAAAGACACTTTGCAGCGTCGATACAATAAAGATAGGAAAGGTTTTAGCAATTTACAGGGTAAAATCGATGAATTGTTAAATTTCACGACTACTAGATAAACTATATAATTCAATAGTTTATCCAAGGATACCTATACTAAACCAACGATAAATAACCCCTAAACTGTACGCCATATCAGAAAGAATACTGAACACATACAGCGACCCAAAAAACAGAAAAATATCTAATCAGAGGTTTCATACTTCTCAATGGCACTGCTCAGGCCCTCAGTTAGTTTCTGACCAATTTCACCGCCATCACCGCTTACACGGCCTCGAATAACAGCGCGCATAGCATCCAAATGGCTTTTGACCAACTCGATTTGCTTATCTTCAATATCTCCGGGCTTTTTGACAGTGAACCCATAAAGACTGTCGGCGAAGGACGTGATGAGCGGATAGCCAAAAGTACCACCCTGTCCTTTCATGTCATGAGCAATGTGGTTAATCTCTTCAAAACAATCGTGCCGCATCTCTGGTGTATCCACACAGCGGCCATGCTGTTCTTGCAATTTACCCACCAAAGAGCTTACCCAATCAGGATAATCCTCTGACATTTTACTAAGAGCCTGCTCCGCAGCTTCAAGTGCCTCAAGGCTGATACTAGTCGTTCCTCGGCCTAGACCCGCGGTTTTTTCCTTGAGCTTATTCTGGAAGCGATAAAAGCGCACAATAACTGGATTATTACTAGCCACGGATAATCTCCACACCTTCACTTTTGTCAGTTAGAACACGGCGCTCGGGCCCTCCATATTCTATTTTCCGTCGACGTCGATCAGGTCCAAAAAATTCTTTTGTGTGCACAAACTGCCGCGGCCTCTCAATAAGAGAAATCAGCTTCTCACCGATATTCTTAATAGTGAATGGTTTTGCCAATATTTCAGAAACACCCATTTCCCGTGCCTGCACAATACGCTCTGGCTCAGTATAGCTTGTTATCATGACAAAAGGCACAAAACGGTCTGGGCTATCTTTATGTCGCCTTACCCAACGCAAAAACATCATGCCATCAATCGGATGCATGTCCCAATTAGAGATAACAATATCAATTTGCTGAACACCTATCTTCATTGGTTCGTTTTTTACACGCTGTAAAAAGTGTATGGCATCCCCACCATGCTCGACGGCAAATACATTACCAACACCTAAAACTTTTAGGGAATTCACCAACAAAGATCGAATGAATGGGCTGTCTTCAGCCAGCAAAACATTGACTCGGTCAAAATCATAGTCACTCATAAATTCGCCTATGGAAAGCTAACTTGGATATTTATGTTCATTATCAATAACGCCTTACGTCAAAAACACCAATATTTTCACACTATTATCATAAAACACCATTCTGAAATATTTACGACCTAGCTTTGATCAGGGTAACGAGTACATCCATTCGGGCGCGCAGTTCCTTTAGAACATCACCCCTTCTGGTATCATCATGCCTCGGAACAGCACCCATATGTTCTGCCCGCTCTGCTTGCCGAGCTAACTGCCATGCGCCAATACTTCTTGCTGCGCCTTTCAGTTTATGCGCTGTGGCCTTCCAGTTTCCAACGTCAATAGTATCAAGTTCCACCAAATACTTGGGTGCATTATCCAAAAAAATACCGAGAATTTGATTTTCAAAATCAGGGTCCCCTCCTGTGAATTTACTGAGATGGCAATCATCTAGAATGACTCTCTCATCCCAATTTGTTTCCTCCACATGCTTCCTTTCTCAAACTTAATGCTGTATTTCTCTGAGAATTTTTCGACCTGTCTTAGTCAATTTGCAAACCAACCACTGTGGTTTAACAGGGTTTCTAAACCACACTTCACACCAACCATGAGTAATACAGGAGCGAATCGTTTGTTCCTTGATTCGTTGTCCATTCACATCAAAAAGCGGTAATTTTCCCCCAGGCTGACTTAACCCACGTAATAGATATCGTTGTTGTGCCTCGCTAGGGCGAAGCATCCTTGTTTGTTCACTTTCCGCAGCATTTTCCATGGTTCCAGCCATGTTTGCCTCATTTGTTCCGCGAATATAATACGCCATTCAAGCAACAATGCCAAAATATCCCTAATACTGCCTTAACTCCCGATGCCTTGGCACTAGCATTCCACATAGAAATTATCGTATTTTCTAAATTAAGAAATCTTTCAATCACGGGGGTGAAGGAAGCTGTATGTCAAAAGCCGAATTGGATTTTCCACAAGTAGAGCCAACTGAGGATACTGAGCGCGAAACAGTGGAAGCCGAGCAACGACTACAAGCTCGAAACACACGGCGACTTGCTCCGGTAATTACGGCAGGTACAGTAAGTATACTTTGGACCGCATTTTGCCTTTATCTTCTAACGGAAGGCTCTCTGCCGGCAGAAGCAAAAACCCTTATTGATTTTGCAGGCTTGTTGGCAGGCTACGCCACCCCAATTGCAATATTTTGGCTTATTGCTCTTGCTTTTCAGCGCACAGACCCCCTTCTTGAACGCAGACTTGCAATGGCCCAAAACCTCCACAGGGCTATTGCTCCCGTGGAGGCAGCAGAGCAACGCCTTGCTGTTCTGAACCGAACTCTACGTAAAGAACTTGAGAGTGTTGACGCAGTAGCTGACCTTGCTGCTGACCGTATTGGTAACCTTGAAAACCGCTTTCAAGAACAGATCAGCAGCTTATTCTCTGCCGCCGCAGATACTGAGGCCCGAACAGCAAGCATAAGGGATGTTCTGGAGCGTGAACGAACCGCAATCGATGGCCTAACTGAAGATGTCGAAGGCCGATTTACCTCCCTTGAAACCATGGTTCAAAAAATTGCTGACCGCCTTGAAGGAGCTGGCGAAACTGCGGCTAATACAGCTGACCATGCGAAAGAGAGGTTAGAGACCAGCCTCACCAATATGAGCGAAGCAACTGAAAACTTTGAGGCCCGCCTTGATACAGCCGGTCGGAATGTTTCTGACCGAGCCAGCCGCGTACAAGAGATAGCATTGGACGTAGAACAACGGCTTCAGACATCTACGGAGAATGCCCAAACAAGCATGGAACGTTTCTCCGGAAATGTAGCTGATTTAGAACAACGATCTGCAGAGCTTTCGGACCATATGACTACTCAAGCTGCAACTCTCAAAGTAATGGCCACTGAGGCTGCAATCGAATCCGCCAAAATTGAAGAAACACTACGAGAACACATTGGCGAAGTGCGTTCCGCTGCCACGGAAGCTCTCGACCGCACCAACGAGGTGAGTTCAACAGTTTCAGAACGTGCCCAAGGTATGACAGAACTAGTACTAGGTACCGTTGAAAAGGCAAAAGATTTACTTGAAGAAGCGGGGCAATCTCTCGAGGAACATTGTAATGCAGCGCTATCAACAAGCGAACAAGTGAATGCAAAAACATTAGAGACTACGTCCGCCACCGGGGCTGCTATCCAAGAGCATGCAGAAAAAGCTGACCGTCTATTGATGGATGGTTTAGAGCGTGCGAAGCAAGCACTTGAAACTACAATGTCAAACATCACGGATCACAGTGATAGTGCTGTTCAGCATGCCGAAGATACGGCACTTAGAACCTTACAACACATCCGGCAACTGCGGGCCGGCGTTGAGGAGCAACTTGAGGAACTTGCCCGTGCTGGGAACCTGACAAGTGAACACCTGTCTGCATCTGCGGATACGATCGCTGACAAAGCGACAGAACTTGCTGAAAAATCTGAAAAAACAGGTATTGAGCTTGCCGCAGTGCGCGAACAAATGACGCTACAAAGCGATGTAATTGCCGAAGTACTAAACGAAACCCGCATGAAGTTAGCCCACCTAGAAAATGATCTCACCAATCAACGTAACATTCTCAATGCCGCATCAAGCGAAGCTGCAGACCGAGTGATTGAAGCATCGGAGAGGTTCGCCAACCAAAGTCGTACCATCCAAGAAACAGCCGAAGGTATACAAATTGACCTTGGTGCCAAAGGCGGCGAGCTTATCTCAATCATTGGCCAGCTAGGTACAGCTAGTGAGAGCTCACAAGCACAAGTGTCCGGGGCAGCAACAGATTTGACAGAAAAATCGAGCGAACTACGCGCTGAGCTAAAAGAATCTGGAATTGCACTCGGTACAGCTGCTGAAGCATTCGCTGGCGAACGACATATCATCAAAGAAGAAACAGAAAGTGTTATCGGTGAATTAAACCGCGCATCAGATACCATGGGGGCAGAGGTCAACAAATTTACCGAGCAATCCCTGATTGCTGCCAACAGACTGGACGCTGCAAGCCAAGCGCTAATGGATCAAACTGAACGCGCCAACACGGATATGAAAAAATCCGTCGATGAAACACGCGTCGAACTCTCCGCAAGCCTTGAAGAAATCAGCAATAAGGCCAATGAACGCATAACTTATATGCAAGAAGAAATGCAAACCACCCTATCGCGCGTCCTTACAAACTACCAAGATACTGCTGACCAAGCTGAAAAAGAAAGTGCCCTTCTTGCTATGCGGCTTGGCACAGAAGCCGACAAGGTTGCAGAACGTGCTGAGCAATTTATTAGTAAAACATCGGATATTGAGAAACGTATTGCAGCTGCGACTAAAAACGATTTTGCACGAACATCACAATTATTGATGGAAAGCATGCAGTCTAGCTCCATTGACATTCATAAAGCACTGTCAGATGACCTGCCGGATGATGTTTGGGAAGATTATCTGGCGGGGGACAAGTCAGTCTTCATGCGGCGGACTCTAAAAATCGGTGACCGAAAAACCAGAAAATCTATTGGTGAAAAATTTAAGTCCAATACAGAATTCCGCGAAACAGTGGCCCGTTACTGCCGCGATTTTGAAGGCATGATGGAACGTGCCATGCTGGGCGACAAAGGAAACACTATGTCTGTTACGCTTATTTCATCAGATATGGGCAAGCTCTATTTGCTTCTTGGACAGTCCATTAAAAAGTTCAGTTAGTTAACACCCTTCATGATGCCGAGGAATTTATGATGTTGCCACGTTTTTTGGGCGTAGTTTCTATAGCTGTGGTTGGAATGCTTACAACATCCTGCGGTAAGCCAGCCGAACACACATCAACCAAACCAACAACCGAAGAAACCCCTGTTTCATGGCGTTTAACGAGCACTTACCCCTCCTCTCTTCTACAAATCGGTACGATGGGAAAACGTATCGTAACGGAAATTGGGAAGGTAACCGGTGGTAGTGTTACAGTGAAACTCCATGAACCTGGTGTATTAGCGCCGCCTTTTGAAACCTTCGATGCGGTCAAATACGGCGCAGTGGAAGCCGGCTGGTCCACACCCGGTTATTGGGCAGGTAAAGAGCCTGCCCTGCAGCTGTTTGCTGCAGTCCCATTTGGACCATCCGCACCTGAATATATAGGTTGGCATGACTTTGGTGGCGGTAAGGCACTCTTTGAGGATATTTATCACAAGCACAATATTCACAGTATTATTTGCGGCATGACACCACCAGAAGCCTCTGGGTGGTTTAAGAAAGAAATCAAAAGCATTGAAGATTTCAAAGGCCTAAAAATTCGTTTTTTCGGTCTTGGAGGCAAAGTCCTAGAGGAAGTAGGTGCAGCACCACAGCTAATTGCCGGCGGTGAAATATATCAGGCACTTGAACTTGGAACTATTGACGCCACCGAATATGCAATGCCTGCAGTTGATTATAAAATGGGCTTCTACGAGGTCGCTAAACATTATTATTTTCCCGGCTGGCATCAACAATCCACGTTCTTTGAGCTGATGATCAACTTAGATTCTTGGAATGCACTGAGTAACACCCAACGCCATCAGATTGATACCGCCTGCGCAGCAAATGTACGGTACGGCATATCTGAAGGCGAAGCATTGCAAGCTGATGCAATTATCAAACTGGAAGCTAAAGGTGTGCAAATTCACAAGTGGTCACCTGAAATCTTAGCCACCCTCAAACAAGCATGGGGAAAGGTTGCCGCTGAAATGGCAGCAAACGACCCTGAGTTTGCACGTGTATGGCAATCCCTTCAAAGCTTTCGGGAAAAATATAAAAGCTGGTCAAAGCTCGGCTATTTAGAGGAGTAAACCAACAGTGGCGTTGCTCCTTAAAATCGCAAAATGGCTTCAACAACTAAGCACTGGAGCAGCCAAGGTATCTGTTTGGCTTATTCTCGCACTAATGCTTGTAATCGTGACAGATGTAACACTCCGACACTGGTTTGTTATCGGCTCAACTAAATTACAAGAGTTAGAGTGGCACTTGCATGGCGCACTATTTCTCATGTGTCTAGGTTGGGCCTATACAAAAAACGCACATGTACGCATTGAGTTATTATCGGAAAAGCTTAGCAAACGTGGTGCCGCGATAGTCGAAATGCTTGGGTGTTTACTCTTTCTACTACCCTATGTTGCTGCCATTCTTATTTTTGGCTTCGATTACATGGCATTTAGTCTTGAATATAACGAAGCTTCAGCTTCAGCTACCGGCCTCCCTAATCGTTGGATCATCAAGTCCTTCATACTGACTGGCTTCTGCTTCCTAGGCATTGCCGCTCTTTCCCGGTTCTTTGAAAGCTTGGTCTATTTATTTGGTGACAAAAAGTTAGCCGAGCAGACTTTCTTCGCACAAAACAATGACCACCAACAAGGGGCAGCTTGATGGAATTCTTCATCGAAATACTGCCCATATTGATGTTTGCCGTACTCATTCCCCTTTTGTTTTCTGGTTTTCCTGTTGCATTCGTCCTCGGTGGAGTTGGGCTAGCTTTTTGGCTACTTGCAGTGGGTTTAGGCGCAGAAAACCCGAACAGTTTTTTTCTGGTTATTAGCCGTATCTACGGTGGTGTTGTTAGTAAGCTGGTGCTCGTTGCCATTCCAATGTTTATCTTTATGGGCACAATGCTAGAACGTAGCGGTATCGCAAGGGATTTACTCAACAGCCTGCAGATAATGACCCGTCGTATTCCCGGTGGGCTTGCCCTTTCGGTTACGGTGCTCGGTGTAATCCTTGCTGCCACCACTGGAATAATCGGCGCAAGTGTGGTGATGATGACACTGATGGCTCTCCCCATCATGCTTGAGCGCGGATACGATAAGGGGCTTGCCACGGGGACCATAGCCGCATCAGGCACACTCGGAATTCTACTACCACCATCTATCATGTTAGTTGTTATGGCTGATTTGCTTTCCACGTCCGCTGGGGGGCTGTTTATGGCCGCGATTGGGCCTGCCCTTTTTCTTGCAGCTCTATACCTGCTTTACATATTCATACGTACGTCTCTAAATCCCTCCCTTGCCCCGCCTCTCGTTGTTGCTGAATGTATCCCTACTTTAAGTACACTTGAAATTGCGAGTAGCTTCTGGCCGCCTATCCTGCTTATTTTAGCGGTTCTTGGGTCAATTTTTGGTGGGTATGCTACACCAACAGAGGCTAGCGGTGTTGGTGCCTTCGGCGCGCTTCTACTTGCACTGATAAAACGCAAACTCTCATTTACAATTATGCAAGATGTACTGGAGCAATCAGCTCTTACAACGGCGATGCTATTTGGCTTGTTCGTGGGCGCAACAGCATTTTCATATGTCTTTGCCCTACTAGGTGGGCATGATTTAATTATCCACACTATGGAGCTAACAGGCACGGGCCCATGGGCTGTGCTCGCGCTTTTGATGCTGGTCGTTTTTTTACTGGGTTTTTTCTTCGATTGGATTGAGATTACACTAATAATCCTGCCCGTATTTGCACCAATTATTACAAAATTGGACTTTGGTACGCACCTAAGCGATCCAAGCCTAACCGTCTCGTGGTTTGCGATCTTAATGGCGGTAAACTTGCAGACGAGCTTTCTCACGCCACCATTTGGCTTTGCCCTATTCTACATGAAGGGGGCTGCGCCCAAAAACATCAAACTGATGGATATATACAAAGGCGTAACGCCGTTTGTACTCCTTCAGCTATTGGGGCTGATCGTCCTGCTATTGTGGCCAGACCTTGCCCTTTGGCTGCCTCGAGTACTCGCCCAATGAAAAAGGGGCTCCTCAGAGCCCCTTTTTTAACCATATTTCAGGCTATTTCTCTTACTACTCAAATCGGTAAGTCATGCGGATACCCATTACACGAGGTGTTAGTAGGTTCACCTGATAAGGACGATTAGAATGACCTGCTACAGTCTGGTTCCACAGACGTGCGCTCTGAACACCTGTTTCCGCATATTTGTTGAATAAGTTATCAACATATGCAGTCACAGCCCATGCTTCGGCATCATAAACGACAGATGCGTTTGCCACGTTGTAACCCTTAAGAACACGGCGTGAACCTTTACTTCCCGTACTGGAAAGCACATTGCTTTGAGCGGAAAAACTCAAGTTATAATGCAGCGAATTGCCGTTATCGAGTGGCTGATCATAATTCGCAAAGATTGAGAATTGTGTTTCAGGAGAACCCGGTAGACGATCACCCTCTTCACCATCGATAAACACTGTCCCAAAGCCTGGAGGCGTAATGGAGCGAATAAGTGATGGTACATCATCTGTAAGTTCAGACTTTGTATAACTGAAGGCACCACGCAAGCTGAGCTGATCAGTTGCACGCCAGCTGAAGCTTGTTTCAATACCTTTTGATTCAGCACCCGTAGCGTTAATCGTGATTGGGATACTGGCGTTAACTGTCGCAGAACTAAGCTGAGGCTCTGACCACTTGACGACAAACAACGCTGCATTAAAGGTAGCTGCACCATCGGCAAGTGTTGATTTGAACCCTAGCTCATAGTTGGTAGTTTTATCAGGACCAAACGAACGCTCGTCAAACTCAGCGATATCACCCGCATTTGGGCCAAACTGCTGGCCAGGTGCAAGAGCACATGAACCCTGCTGGTTATTGTTCGGGTCAAATGCTGGACACGATGCGATACCGTTGGAACCTCCAATACGGAAACCCTGACTGACAGTTGCATACACCATAAAGTCTTCAGTCACATTATAGGACGTATTGAATTTAAAGAGTGTGCCTGTTTTTGCCTGACCAAGTGCAGGGTCAAATGCGGCAGACTTCAAACCATCTAGTTCTGTTGCCACAAAACTAGGATCAAACAGTGGGAAAGCTGCAGGGATGTTAGAGGTCTGGAAGTTATAATCATAATAACGTCCGCCAACAGTGATTTGCCACTCATCAGTAATCTGATACGCTAATTCACCGAAAAGTGCTTTCTCGACAAGCTCTTGGTTTGTCGCCGAAAAATACTCAAGATCATCTGGGCGATCAAAACCTGCAAACGCCGCATACCCCGGAGTAAACTCTGAAGAACTACTCTGCGTCTGAAGTTTGTTATAATAACCACCAACAATCCAGCTAAGGTCAGATTCAGTAGTTGATACAAGACGAACTTCTTGGTTGAAGAATTTATTCTGGAACTGCTCGTCAGTTAACGCTGTGAACGTAGGGAAGGATTCGTAAGAATACTCCAGACCGATCAACAAATCAGTTTGGTCTCGTTGACCACGGCTGTTGAATTTACCGTAACCTGAAGCGGACGTTAGTTCCGCAAAACCTAGATCCGCAGTTATTTCAAGTGCAAACATCTGGTTATTTTGCTCGTCCGGCTCTAGAACACGGCTCGGAGAGACATAACGATCAGTTTTGCGTTCACCTAAATGACCACTTGTTGGGCGACCTTCATTGTCATCATTTTGGAAGTAGTATGTAAGGGTCGCATCGAATGCTTCGACAGGCTGCCAGCGTGCTGCAATACGACCAGAGAATGAATCTGCACCGTTTGCATCTTTAACCGGAGAAAAGTTCGCTGTGTCAGAAAGCGGTGCATTCGGGTCAGAAACACCAGGGTTTGCAACGACATGATTATAATCGATATAGCCCTTGTCTACATCGTAATCTAGGTTACCACGAATAGCGAACGTATCAGAAAGCGGAATATTGATAGTCATACCAGTTTCGTGGCTAACACCATCACCCTCAGCTGTCATATATGCGTCACCACGCACCTCAAGCATCATGCCTTCAAAATTCGGCTTATTCGGAAGGTACCGAATAGCACCACCAAGCGTACCGGCACCATAGAGTGTACCTTGTGGCCCAAGCAACGTTTCTACGCGCTCAAGGTCGTTTAGCTTGAGGTTAATTTGAAGTGGAATTTCACCAAGGTAACTAGCAACTGTACCGCCTGTATTACCGTTGGAGCCACCCTGACCGAGTGGATTTGCGTTCAGACCACGTACAATAATCCGGTTACCCATACGACCACCGCGATTAACGACGTTGATGCCAGGCACATATGCCAAGACATCAGCAATATCTTTAAAGCCTTGCTCTTCAATCTGAGCGCCACTAGTGGCTGCAATGTTAATTGGTACATCTTGCACAGTACCCGCACGGCGAGTTGCTGTTACAATAATTTCATCAAAGGTACTGAAATCATCAGCTGCCTGAGCTTCTTGCGCAACGGCAATGCCCCCAACATTGGTTGCCATTAAACCAATCACTGCTGCACTTGCAGACGTTCTTAAAACGCTCATGTGATTAAAAGTAAGTTTCATTAAACTCTCCCTAGACCCTGCCAGCCACCCCCGCAGGGCCGTCTGTCTCAGATTTCGGCCGGGTACCAATCGTCTTGGCCCGTCATCCGGAATGATTCGCCTAGCCAGCTCCTCACCCAATTTAAAGCCTGCACCAATTTTGTTATATATTCCAACAGCTTTTTAGGATTAACTAGGTTTTGTGTTTCATTTTCATAGAAATTTATTGCCTAAATGCCGCACCACTGCCTAAAAAAGCATAACTTGGAACAAAAAAGCTCTAAACCCTGATGAAAAGAGATGTTTTTGATTGACGTATTTAAAAAAATAGGTGCCAAAAAATACTTGGAGGCACACACAGTTTGCCTGGATATGATTCGGAAAAATGTAAATGACCCGCGCCCATACCATGCTTTGGGCATTATTGCTTTTGAACATAATAACTTCGTGAAAGCAGAAGAACTTTATGTGCGGGCGACTGAGCTCGACAGTAACAATGCTGCTTACCTTGCAACTTACGCGCAATTATTATCTGTTTTAGGCAGGCAAAACGAAGCACGGGAGACCGCTGAAAAAGCAGCTGAATTGCCCATGCATGACCCGCTCACTGCTGATACTATTGCTGTTGTGTTTAGCCGTGCAGGTTTTCATGAGCGTGCGATCCCCTTCTTCAAAAAAGCCATAGAATTTAACGATAAACCATCCAACTTCCATTATAATTTAGGCTCTTCACTTCAGTTCTCTGGGCGCTTTGAAGAAGCCAAGGAGGCTTATTTAGCTACCATTGAGCGAGACCCCGACTTTAGCAAAGCTTATTCAGGCCTCGTGGCCTTGGAAAAACAAACCAAAGAAAACAGCCTCCTGACTACACTGGAAACACTTTTCAAAAAACATAGCCACGATCCTGACGCCACACTTCATCTTGGACACGCTATCGCAAAGACATACGAAGACTTTGGTGAATATGACCATAGCCTTGAATGGCTGAAGCGAGCAAAATCAATGAATAAAAACCGTTTCCCCATTGATTTATCTGCTCAAAAAGACACGTTTGAGGCAGCAAAAACAACGATTAATCTGAAACAGCCCAAAGATACAAATTACAATGAAAGTGCACCCATATTTGTGGTCGGTCTGCCTCGCACAGGAACAACACTTGTTGATAGAATATTATCCTCACACCCTGATGTAACCGCAGCTGGTGAACTCAATGTATTTGCAGCTATCGTAAAACGACTAGCCAATACTGAGGACAATATGGTGCTGGATGCTGAAACACTCAGGTCCGTTCCCGCAGAAGCGCTTGCTGACATTGGCCAACATTACATGACTAGCACCAAGGCTCTTTCGCGTGGCGCGCAACGATTCACCGATAAAATGCCTCTTAATTTTTTCTACGCCGGGCTTATCAATAAAGCCTTGCCGAATGCCAGAATAGTAGCGCTACGCCGGGGAGCTATGGATAGCTGCGTGAGTAACTACCGGCAGTTATTTTCGACACAATTTTCATATTATAATTACACTTACGATCTAGAAAGTACCGCTGGCTTTTATCGGGGGTACGATGAGCTGATGGCCTATTGGCGTGATCATTTACCCGCCGACCGTTTTATGGAAATACACTATGAAGACATTGTTTTTGATCAGGAAAACCAAACACGTCAGCTGCTAGACTTTTGCGGCCTCAGTTGGGATGAAACCTGTATGCGTTTCCACGAAAACCAAGCCCCGGTTTCAACTGCCAGTTCTGTTCAAGTGCGACAACCACTGTACTCTGGCTCGATCGGGCGCTGGAAACGATATACCGAAGGCCTTGAGCCCCTAAAACAAGCATTGGCTGAACTAGCCGAATAAAAAAAGAGGCCGAATGGCCTCTTTTTTTATTGCTCAACAACTGGACTAGTAAGCGTCTAAGCTGAAGTAACTACTTCATTTTCAACAACATTTAGCTTGCCAATCAAATAATCTAAATTATCAGTATCCACCTCATCTTCAACGGCAGTTAGAACACGTTCAATCATCAGCTGCTTAAAACGTTCACGGTCATCACCACCTGTAAGAACCATCTCATCTGCAACATCAAGTGCCGCACGCGCTAAAGCAAGAGCATTAAGCGGCATTTTTGCTGCAACAAACAACCGCTTCAAACCAAGGTCACCTTTGTCATGCACAAGCGCATAGGCATTTAAGACCGGTATGCCGACCTTCTTCGCAAGCGCTACTTCAAAGAAAACTGTATCGCCCATACATAAAGCCCGCAACATCAGCGTGGGTGTCAAACGACCATTATCGTGCAGCTGATTAACGAGTTCCTCAACAGTCGAACGCGCCTCGCCCTCAACTAAGGAAACAGTTGCTTTCTCACGGCTACTTAAAAGCAGGTCACTCGCCATAGTTTCAGAAACTTCGTGGTTCATCATGATATGGTCACGTAGCTGCTCGGAAACCAGTGTAACAAGACGCTCTGCAACACCAACGGGAAGTTCACCCCGCTGAGCCATTGGCCCCTTCACAAGATCACTCTCGCTATATTTATCCAACACTTTTGCGTAGGTGCTTTCGTTTATAGCCGCACCATCATTACCTACAAGCGTAGCAACAACTTCTTCGTTATCTGTATCAGCAAGCACATCAGCAAGCTCTTCTGATACACTTCCGCGACCAGCAACAGCTTTTTGCACATCGGTATCGCGTGTTCGAACAAGCTCAATCAAATCAGCATCCGTCAAGACAACTGAACTTTCGATCATCGGCATCGCCACTTCGTCAACGTCTTTCGCAAGCGACGTTGCAATATCATGTGGCACACTTGGGTTATCTTTAAGACTATCCGCTAAAGCATGCCTAACACGAACTTCGGCGTCCTTCAGCATATGCCTGAATATACTCTCTGCGATTTCACGCTCAGAGTCACTCAAGCTTGCGTCACCAAAGGTTGCGGCTACTTTACCAGCTGCAAGCGCTCGGTTTTCACCGTTTGGATCTTGAAGAAGTTTGGAGACATCCGCACTGGATAATTTACTATTGTCAGACAAAGGCTCACATCCCGTTCCATAAAGTTTACCATACAAGTTATGCCAAACTGGTTAACCGCACGTTAAATTACACACTGCATTTTACGCAGCCAAACATGATTTGCACAACAAGTTTAATAGGTTTCCATTGAGCCCAAACCAAATTGAGGCTAGCATGCCCCACAATTTTAATCGGGCGAGTTATTCGTACCAACAAAAAATGTAAAATAGGCGGCATTAACAATGTCGCAATAGTATTTTAACGGGGGAGTTTATAATGAAGCGTTTGATGGCCTTGGTGGCCACAATTTTTGTTTCAACCCAAGCAGCAATAGCACAAGACGCCGAGATGACATTCTCGGAAAAAGTCAATGAGATCATGCTGCCTGTAAGCCAATTTATTTCCGATATCGTTTTCTACGGCGCGCCAATGGACTGGCTTATCCCTGGCGCACCTGCCATGCCATTGATTGCAGTTTGGCTCGTTGGTGGTGCGGTATTCTTCACATTCTATATGGGTTTCCCTAACATTCGTGGTTTCAAGCAATCTATCAGAATTGTTAAGGGTACTTACGACGATCCAAATGATCCCGGTGAGGTAACCCACTTTCAGGCGCTTTCGGCCGCTGTCTCTGGGACTGTTGGTCTTGGGAATATTGCTGGCGTAGCTATTGCGGTATCAATTGGCGGTCCCGGCGCGACTTTCTGGATGATTCTCGCAGGCCTATTTGGCATGACTAGTAAATTTGTTGAATGTACACTTGGTGTTAAATACCGCGAAATTGACGAAAATGGCGTCGTTTCCGGTGGCCCAATGCACTATCTAACTAAAGGCCTCGCAAACCGTGGCTTGCCAAACCTTGGTAAAATACTTGCTGTAGCAGCTGCCTTAATTTGTATTGGCGGTGCATACGGTGCTGGCGCTATGTTCCAGGTTAATCAATCAGCAACGCAGTTCACTAACGAGATTGCAGCATTGACTGGCGGCACGGACAGCTTCTTCTACGGTAAGAGCTGGCTCTTTGGTATCGTGTTTGCTGCCGTTGTTGGTATGGTTATCATTGGTGGCATTCGTAAAATTACACACGTAACCGAATTCCTCGTGCCAATCATGGCAATCATTTATGTCAGTGCGTCTCTTGTTATTATTTTGGGCCATGTTGACCAGATCCCATCTGCTATTATGCAAATTTTTGATGGTGCCTTTACAGCCGATGGCGTTGAAGGTGGAATCATTGGTGTCTTGATCCAAGGTCTACGCCGAGCTTCCTTCTCAAACGAAGCTGGTCTGGGTTCTGCGTCAATTGCACACGCTGCAGCTAAAACCAAAGAGCCTGTATCAGAGGGCCTTGTTGCGCTACTTGAGCCTTTCATCGACACAGTAGTTATTTGTACCATTACGGCGCTTGTAATCATCCTAACCGGATCATTCGATGCAACAGCATCAGGCACTGAAGCCGGTATCGCACTAACTTCCAAAGCATTTGCAACGGTGATTGACTGGTTCCCATATGTATTGACAGTAGCCGTGATCATGTTTGCTTTCTCCACATCACTTACGTGGTTCTATTATGGACAACGTTCATTCCTGTGGCTTGTTGGCGACAAACCAAATGCAGACCTGCTATTTAAAATGTCTTATCTTCTTGTCCTTGTGATTGGCTCGGCCATGTCTTTGGGACCAGTGATGGATATTGCTGACGCACTTCTGCTTGCTATGGGTATTCCTAATATTCTTGGGCTTTTCCTTCTTAGAAAAGAAGTCCGTGGCATGATGGATGACTATTTTGCACGCCTAAAATCAGGGGCTATCAAGCCCTATGTTGAAGGCGAGTAACGCATAATTTACTGTGGCACACCTTGTATTAGGTTCATGCTACATTAATTAGGAAACACATATGAATTGGCGGGCTTAGGCTCGCCAGTTTTTTTTGGCCACAGCAAAATACGGAGCGAAACAATGTTGACTGTAAGACACCTACTGCTTGTCTTAGCGACATTTGGAGCCATGCCAATTTTCGGTACTTCTTTACTTGCTGACCCCGCAGATACATCCCTATCCCAAAATGGTAACCCTGACGCTGGGCGACGTGTATTCAATCGCTGTAAAGCATGCCATAACTTGACCGCTGCCGAAAGAACACGTCTAGGCCCTAATTTGGGCCTACTCTTTGGCCGGAAAGCCGGTTCCGTAGAGACATACAAATATTCTCGTGCCCTGTTAGAAGCTGACTTTGTCTGGTCTGAGAGAAATCTGGATGACTGGTTAACCAAACCTAACGCTTTTCTACCAGGGAACAAGATGCAGTTCGCAGGCGTACCCAAAGAACAGGATCGGAATGATCTGATCGCATATTTGCGCAAAGCAACAATATCTAGTAAATAGAATTAAAAAAAATGGCTGTGAGGGCAACACAATGAACAAACTAATCACACTGATATCGTTACTAATAACTCTAAGCTTCAATACCTTTGCACAAGATGATGCAGTTGATGACCCACGTGGAGCAATTGCCTTCATTGAAACTATTTCACAAGAAACAATAGCTGCATGGAGCGATAGTAAGCTTACGAAAGCAGAAAGAGCTGCTGCTTTCAGAGCAATCTTCGAAGAAGCAACCGATATAGATTTACTAGCACGCGGCATGCTTGGTCGGCATTACCGTACAGTCACCAGCGAACAACGCAGTGCTTATATGGCTGCAATGCAAGACTATATTGTAACAGAATTTGACAAGCGCATGGAGCAAATTGGCTTTAAGACACTTGATGTTATTGGTACTAAACCAGCATCAGGAAAACGCGGTCATCTCTTTGTCCGCACAGAAGTAAAACGCTCAGAAGGTGAGCCAATTTTAGCAGACTGGCGTGTTCGCAAAAAAAATGGTGCTTTTCATATCGTAAATCTCGAGTTTGAAGGCATCAATCTTATGATCACCAACCGAGATCTGTTTGCTGCAAAAGTAAAAAGTGATGGCATTGAAGGGCTCATTGAGTGGCTAAAAAGTCAAAGCTCTTCAGAAAAACCCGGCGGGTCTACAAAAAGCTAAACTTCAGTAACCTGACATTCAAGACGCAAGCTACCTGCTGTATTATAAAGCGCCGCTTCCAGAGCTGTGAAACGCTCTGGAGAGATATTTACCGCAAAACGAGTTCGGTAATCATATCTTTGCCCTTCGATAACAGTCCGGCGACTACTCATGCGCACAATATTGGCATCATAGTCGACCAACACCTCACTAAGCTGGGCAACGAGGCCTGGCCGATCCCCTCCCTTAACTTCAACGACATGTGTAATTTCACTGGTTTCTCCTCGGGAAACCTCAAATGGGAACCGACTGACAGTTATTCGTGCCCCCTCAAGAAGCTCTATCGCCGCTACACCAGTCTCAATTTCCTCTCGTGTCGTTCCAGCAGAAAATTCCGCTACACAGGTAAACTCAAAGCCCTCGCCTAAAACTGCGTAAGCACAATCAGCAAGGTTCGCCCCAGTTTCAAATAGGTAATTTGTGACCGCAGAAACCACTCCGACCCGGTCTTTTCCTGTCACAGAAATAAGAAAGATATCTGCTGGTCGCATATTCATAATGACCTCTCCAATAAACTAATAAGAAACAGGTGACGTATTAACCTGAGTTTGATAGAAAAAGATCGCCTAAACAATCACATTCTTTAGACAGGAATTTTATCCATGGCAGATGAGCAACTTCTTCACCTTGTATTCGGCGGTCAAGTTACTGACCCTCAAGGCCTTGAGTTCAGAGATACAGGTAAGCTGGATATTGTTGGGATTTACCCCAGCTATGCGGAAGCTGAAGGTGCATGGCGTAGCGTTAGCCAATCAAATGTTGATGACGCTATGACCAAGTATGTAATTGTGCATTTGCACCGCCTATTAGAGCCACACTAGGCCTTATGCTTGCAAACTTGAGATACTGCTAATATTTAGTTAGCAGTATCTCGGGTAGCAAAATAGCTATTGATGCCAGCATCAATTACAACGCTTTCTTGATCATATACGCCAACACGACCACGCATTGCGCGCTTCGCTTCCTCAGGAGAGCCTGGCACAAGGCGGGAGAGTTCGAGATTAATCAATCGTCTTAATCCGTCCGTACAAATTGGATGGGTCATCATATTTCCTATTTTTTAAATTTTTTCATGTGATGAGCATAGCAAAAGCTTATTTCAAATAGATGACACTTTTGTAATTTTTAATGTGATAACCGGTAAACTTTTTTCAATACTTGCGCGCAGTAACTCTTCAAGTCCTATTTTCACATAGTAAGCATTTACCAATCTTTTAAGCTTAATGTCATATTTAGTAGAACCGGAAGTATCGTTAGTTGACAAACGGGCCTAGGGTCCCTAATTGACGCTCCAGTTAAGGAGTCCCATATCCATGCAGGATACGCCAAAAATTTGTAAAAATCCGCTTTTCACGATTGGGCAAGTGGTCCGCCACCGTGCTTTTTCGTTCAGGGGCGTCATATTTGATGTTGATCCAGCATTTGCCAATACAGATGAATGGTGGGAATCTATCCCTATGGAAGTTCGGCCTGAAAAAGACCAACCATTCTATCATATTTTTGCTGAAAATGACGATTCAAGCTATGAGGCCTACGTATCACAGCAAAATTTACTGCCGGATGACTCAGATGAGCCCGTCAACCACCCAGAAGTAGATGAGCTCTTCGGAAATCTAATTGAGGGTAAATATGAGCTCACATATTTCCCTAAACACTAAATAATACTAATATTTTGATAAAAAAACGGCGCTCTAATGCGCCGTTTTTTTTAAACCGTCGGAAGTTTAAGCGACAAACATTGCCAAAAGCGCCATTACAACGACAACAACTACCGTTGCACGAACGCTAATTTTAATGAAACCATCATAAGTACTCTTCTGATCTTCGATGTCCATCTTACTACTCCTAAGTCAAGAATATCATTGCCAACCAAACACTTTTGCTGACTATTTTTCCTCTATAGCCTAGTGCAGCATTTTGTCCAACCTTAAATCTTACTGATCAGCTTCGAGCTGTTTCTTTTTTTT
>CAXBKT010000022.1:0-30586 GCA_963976155.1 uncultured Kordiimonadaceae bacterium
CCGGATCAATTAAATTATCCTCAAGATTTGCGAAACCAATAAGGAGGCCTTGTTGTTTTTCGAGGCATTCGGTGTTTGGTTGATACGAAGAAGACAGAGGAAAAACACCAATATTTGCTGCTCGGCCTATGGCAGCTAACTCGGTATCTGGGAGGTGCTTTAGAGCAGCTTTGGGCCGCGTAATCATATGAAGGCCAGCGTCAGGGGCTTCTAGTGTAAGCAGCTGCCCTAAGTGTTTTTTGAAGCTGGCGAAAAATATATGCTGCCTTTCTGCATGGATTTTTCGGAGTTTGCGCACGTGACGGGCAAAATGGCCGCCTTCCATAAAGTGCGAGAGGGCAATTTGCGGCACAATCGATGGATAACTGTCAACTGCGGCACGGTGCTTGAGCACGGGGCCCACAAAAGGAGTAGGTAAAACCAGATATCCGAGCCGTAGCGCGGGGAAGACAGTTTTGGAAAAAGAGCCGCCGTAAATAACACGTTCGCCGCCGTCAATTCCCTGTAGGCTGTTGAGGGGCCGCCCAACATAGCGAAATTCGCTGTCGTAATCGTCTTCAAGAATTAAGCTGTCTGTTGCGCGGGCCCAATCAAGCAGTTCTAATCGGCGGGCTAGCGGCATCGTAATGCTTAAAGGAAATTGCCGTGAAGGACTGATGACCAGCATATTGCGGCCTTTGGTGTCAGGCACCATAGCGCCTGATTTGTCGATAGGTGTGAAAAGGACACGCTGGGCTAGTGTTTCGGCGGCCTGGAACATACCACCGTAGCCTGGGTTTTCTAGAATTACAGCTGCATCTTTTGCCAGTAAGCAATCTGCTGCGAGTTTGAAACCTTGTTGCAGGCCTGAAAAAATAAGTATTTGTTCGGCTGTTGCTACAATATTACGCGATGCCTGCAAATATTTGGCAATTGCTGTGCGTAGCGGGGCATATCCCGCTAAATCATCATGCTGGAAAATGCTTTTATCAGCGCTGCGCCATGCACGGCTGATGAGGCGTGCCCATAAATCTCTTGGGAATTGATCAAGGGCAGGTGCCCCAGACAGTAGGCCGTAATCTGACCGCAAATTCTTGAAGTTATCAATCGACTGGCTGGAGGACGATGTGTTTTGAGACACGGGGTTATGGGTTTGGGCGCTTATGAAGCTGTCAGGTAGGTCTGCGGTCACAAAGGTGCCGGCACCCGGGCGTGTTTCAAGATACCCTTCAGCTATGAGCTGGTCGTAAGCGGCAAGTACCGTATTCCGGGAGACACGCAGGTGCCCCGCAAGTTGTCGCGTTGCGGGGAGGCGCGTACCAGCTGATAAACTGCCACTGAGAATTGCATTTCGCAGGCGTTCATGCAGTTGTTCTTGTAAGCTGATTAAGCTGTTTGGATTGAGACCTGCAGACAGTGTATTTTCAATTAGCTGATCCATAAATTGGTACCATTAATATTTTAAAATTGGACCTTTATATAGGATCAATTATCGCCAATATCTGACTTATGTCCAGCACCCATTGAAAGTAGGAGTGTGTAATGACGATGAGTATCAGGAGTTGGTTGTGGCTACAGTTATTGAAAACACCTTCGAAAAAAACGACAGGAACCGAGTTAAACGAGGTCATGAAAGAGCGCGCTATGACGCCGACACCGTTTATGAAATCCTTGATAGCCATTTTCTCTGCCATGTCGGCTTTGAAGTAGACGGTCAGCCGCATGCTATTCCCACATCGCACTGGCGGGAAGGCAACCGACTTTATTGGCATGGGTCGTCGAAAAGTATGATGATCCGGCACTTGGCTGCAGGGAACCCGGCGTGTGTGACTGTAACCCATTTGGACGGGCTCGTGCTTGCGCGCTCGGCCTTTAGTACCAGTGTGAATTACAGGTCTGTCATGTGTTATGGCACCCCAGAACTGGTAACTGATGAAGAGGAATGGGTTCGGCAAATGAAGTTGTTCTTTGACCGCCTTGCGCCGGGACGCTGGGAACAATTGCGGGGTATGACAGCGCAAGAGCGCAAGGCCACAGGGCTTTTGGTGATGGAAATTGAAGATGCAGCGGCGAAAATACGTGCAGCTCCCCCCGGCGACAGCGAGGAATCATATTTTCCGGTTTGGGCAGGTGTTGCCCCCATGCGTATGGTACTTGATCCGGTTGAATGTGCACCAGAGGGCGAAAAGGCTCCGCTTAATCACCCCGTGATGGAAAACTTCGGTTGGCAGAAAGCATAGGTGGCTATCGTGGTTGCAGATTTATCTCATTGGGAACCATGCGATCGGCCCGGAAAGATTGTGCTGCAAGGGGCCTATGCGCGGTTGGAGCCTATTGACTATAAGGTGCATATTTGCGGTTTGTTCGCTGCAATTTGTGGTGCTGGAGATGATGATGTCTGGACCTATTTACCCGGCGGTCCGTACCGGTCTGCGGAACAATTGCAGGCGGTGCTTAAGGGCGCGCATGCTCAGCATGGTTGGGAAACGATGATTATCCGCTGCGCTCAATCAGCTGAAATTTTAGGAATGGCAAGCTATATGCGCAACCGTGAGGAGCACGGCAGTACCGAGGTTGGCTGCGTGACTTTTAGTAAAAAATTGCAGCGTTCTCGTATTGGGACAGACGCCATGTATTTAATGGCGCACCATGTCTTTGCGGGTCTTGGTTACAGGCGCTATGAATGGAAATGCAATGATTTGAACGAGGCATCCAAGCGAGCGGCGTTCAGGTTTGGCTTTCAGTATGAGGGGCTGTTCAGGAACGATATGGTCCGGGATGGTGTGAGCCGAGATACGGCGTGGTACGCCATGATCGATACCGACTGGCCTGCTGTAGAGAAGGCTTTTCAATTGTGGCTTGAACCGAGCAACTTTGATGCCAAAGGACTACAAGTTCAGAAGCTGGTAGACTTGCGTAACGGATAGTTGAATAAGGGGCCTTTGCCCCCTATCCTTATCTTAAAGTCTGGCTAGTGAGCCTTGTTTTTCAGATGTGTATCAAGGAATTTCACGTACGCTTCTGATGCCGTTATTCGGTTTGCTTTACTGCGGAAACCATGTCCTTCATCTGGGAATAGAACATACTCCACAGGTACACCGTTTGCTTTAACTGCAGCAACCAACTCGTCACTTTCAACCTGCAATACGCGTGGATCATTCGCACCCTGTACGACAAGAAGCGGCCTTACGATGTTTTTGGCATGGAAGAGCGGCGAAATCCGGCGGTGACGCTCTTCGTCGGTCGCAGGGTCACCCATTTCATCATACAGGCTTTCGCGGAAGCTTTCCCACCAAGGTGGAATAGACTTTAAAGTCCGCACCCAGTTGGTAACACCGAAAATATTGATGCCAACCTCAAATGCCTCTGGCTCAAACGCTAGCGCAGCCGCTGTCATAAATCCGCCATAGGAGCCACCAATAATACCGACTTTGCTGCCATCAACCCAATCGAGGCTTTCCAAATATTTGCGCCCTAGAACGATATCTTGCAGGTCGCTTTCGCCGTGTTGTTTGTCATCCATATGGAAAAATGTTTTACCGTAACCGGAAGAACCGCGGTTGTTGGCGCCGAGCACTGCATAGCCATGGTTTACAAGATGTTGAACCATGGCACGGTAGCCACGGCGGGTTTGGCCGCCCGGGCCGCCATGTACAAGCACGAGCGCAGGGACTTTATTTGCGGCGTTTGCACCTTTTGGTTTATAAAGGATGGACGGAATTTTGGTGCCGTCAAAGCTTTCGTAGCGAACAACTGTTGCCTCAACCAGATCGTCTTTATTGATCTTTGAGCTTAGGGAAGTTGTTAACTGTTTAGGCGCACCCATTTCTGTGCCAAGCGGCGCGACATAAAGATCACTTGGGCTGCTGTCACCGTTGAGCAAGAAAGCTATTTGGCTGTCATCTGCTGAGAAGCGGGTGTTCTGTATGTTGCCGGTCATTTCAGGCAAGGTAACTTGTTCGCCAGATTGCATATCAGTGATAGAAATCACTGTTGTAGCGTCCGCGTTAACACCGACGTATTTATAGCGGCCTGTATTTGAGAAGCCGACAAAAGACAGGTCCCAGTCAGCGGAAGCATATTCCGTTTTACTGCCATCAGCGAGCGTGTAGGCCCAAGCTTGGTTGAATTCGCCGTGTTCATTAGTGGATAGAATGAGCTGCTTACTATCTGGCGTGAAAGCATAGACACCATATGCGACGTTACCTTCGTGCTCGGTGATTAGTTTTGGTGCACTGCCTTCTTGAAGGTCAACCAAATAGACGTTGCTGTCCGCGCTTGTGCGCGACTTTATAAGCGCGAGCCAGCGTCCATCATTGCTGATGCCACTTGGGGAAAGCGCGTCAGTGTTTTCATAAACCATATGACGGGCATAACCGTCTGTTTTGTATGCGTAGAGATCAAAAGCTTTCGCATCGCGCTCATTAGTTAAAACATAAAAATCATTGCCATCAACTGACCAACCAGCGAAGCTTGCTTTAGTTTCCTCAGTGTTGGTTAGGTCTTTGAGTGTGCCATCTAACTCCCGAACCCAGATATGGTTCAGCTCGTCGCCGCCATTATCTGCGGTAACCAAAATACGGTTGTCTGCCGGAAAATAGCTGACGCCATAATGTGCGCTTGCTTCTGAGCTGGTCAGTTGTGTACGGACACCGGTTTCAATATTTGTGGCAAAGGCATTAAAAACACCGGTTTCATCGCTTGTGATAAGGACATTGTTGCCGTCTGATGAAAAGGCGTGACCGGCCGCGTCTGCAGCACTGAAACTTGTTGTGCTGTAGAATTCCGCTGCGGAATAGGTTTTTGCCATTGGCGCGGCAACAGATTCGCTTTGCTCAGCCTGCTGTGGGTTTTCGCCGCACGCCACGAGCATGCAGGAAAGGGCTGCTGTTATGAGTATATTTTTCATGTGATCTCCCCCTTGAAGATTAAGGGAATACGGTAGTCCATGTGCTTTGGCCGGGCAAGTGAGAAAAGTTTCAAATGTAACTTTGTCTTAAATTGCGACTTGTTGACATTGCCTTAGAATTAGGACCGAGGCTAGATTTGACACAGAGAATATGAACAGGAGTTTTTATGCTGCAACTACGCCCAAACTGTGAGCACTGTGATAAAAATCTGCCTGTTGACAGTGAAGAGGCCCGTATTTGTAGTTATGAATGTACTTTTTGCTGCGACTGCGTGGAGCATGTTCTTGAAAATGTATGCCCCAACTGCGGCGGTGGGTTTGTGCCACGGCCCATTAGGCCTGCAACGGCCTGGCGCGAGGGTGTTTCACGGGCACACCAAACGCCGTCTGGCGAGCGGTTTTTGAAGCCTGTGGATTTGGTCGAGCACGCAAGTTTCAGCGGTCCCCTGAAAAAGGTTCCACCTGCCGCGAGATAATGGCTCTGAGGGTTATACTGGTTATCCACGTTTCAAAGTAGCCAACCGCCCCAAAGTTGCACCGGAACGGTTGGCTAAACCAGTTTACACGGGGAGTATGTCGGTAAACTGTGTGGTGCTAGGCTTTTTGCGGAACGATAGTTGGTGCAGGCGCCGGTTTTGATTTTAAAAGCATAATCACACCAATGCCTGACAAGATGAACAGAAGGCCAGTTTGTTCCATCATGGTGGGCACTTCAGAAAGTACTATGAACGCCATTACTGTAGCAACAACGGGAATGAAAGCATTTACTACGCCCGCGCGGGCAGCGCCGAGGATTGCCACACCTTTATTGAAGAAGATAATGGCAATGACGGCTGATAGAACACCCTGCCATGCGGCTTGCATCACAAGCATGCTGGTTGTTGTGTCTGAAAAGTCCAAACCGTCTGAGAAAGGGTAGGCGATTAGTACACCGGCTAGTGAAATGAGCGAAACCCTCGCTGTTACGACAATTGGGTCCATGGGCCAAACACGCAACAAAAGTGTATAGCCT
This sequence comes from uncultured Kordiimonadaceae bacterium, assembly GCA_963976155.1. Classification (GTDB taxonomy): domain Bacteria; phylum Pseudomonadota; class Alphaproteobacteria; order Sphingomonadales; family Kordiimonadaceae; genus Kordiimonas. The sequence continues at coordinate 5,901 of CAXBKT010000022.1, forward strand.
GCCCACAAGATACCTGCGAAGAGGAAGAGACTGTCCCCAAATAGGCTGGATTGGCCATTGCCTTGATCCGGTGAGCCAAGCGATAGAAAAAGAAGCCCAGTAACGATGGCTGCTGCACCAATCAAACGGTTTCGCGTTAGGGTATCGCCTAACAGAAAGTGGCTGGCTATCAAGCTAACAAGCATGACAGCACCGGGAATAATTACTCCGCCGTGCATCGCGGATGTATATTGAAAGCCGCTTGCCGTGACATAACTATAGGTGCCGCCCGCGAGCAGTGACAGTATCGCAGCCTTCCCCCACGCCTTTAGGCTATTGTCGCCTCGAAACGCCCATGGCAACAAGAGAGGCCCAGCGATCATTAAGCGTAAAAATACAAGTTCATATGGAGTGAAATCTGCTTTTACACCGATAGCTGTCACTACCGGCCATGCACCCCAGATAAGGGCTGCAATACTGCCAAATAGGACACCAAGACTTGTCTTGTTCGGGGTGGGATTTTGGGTACGCGTAGACATAAATCACCTTCATTCCATTGAATTTATGTAATGTAGGGTATGGTGCGTATTGTTTCTTCGCAAAATTGACGATATTATAAATAAATAATCACTCAATTGGCTATATTTAGTAGAAAAAATACCTAAAACATGGAAATGGATATCTTTGATCGAAAAATTCTGAATTGTCTTCAGGATAATAGTCGCCAAACCGCGGAACAGATAAGCGAGCATGTGGGCCTTTCAGCGCCTGCTTGCCAGCGTCGCATTAAAAAACTGCGCCAAAATGGTGCGATTGCAAAAGAAGTGGCGATTTTAAACCCGCAGATATGTGGTAGCCGCACAACGCTTGTCGTGCAGATATGTTTTGCTGTCGGTGGTATTGAAACTGTTGATGGGTTTAAGGAAAATATTTGCCAATTACCGGAAGTACAGCATGGGTATTATTGTACGGGCGAAGCCGATTTTATCATTATCATGACAGTCAAAGACATGCAGGATTATGACCGGCTTTGCCGCGAGTGGTTTTTTGGCAACCCTGCGATTAGGCGGTTTGATACCAGTGTTGCGATTGGTACAGTAAAAGCGGGATTTAATATCCCGCTTGATGTGGACTGAGGGCAGCTTTTAGGTTTCGTCAACAGAAGAGCTTAAACGGGGGTCTTTTCCCGCAGCAAGTCGTACGCTGTTTGGATTTTATAGAATCGCTCTGCTGCTTCCGGGTCACCTGGGTTGGCATCTGGGTGGAATTGCTTCGCGAGTTTTCTATATTGGCTCTTGATTTCTGTTTGGCTCGCGTCTGATTCTAGCTCAAGCGTATCAAAAGCCGCTTGCTCAGTTGTGCTAAAGCCATTTTCGTCAACAGCACCGCCCCACTCGAATGTTTTTGTGTGCGCGAAAGCGTCAGCTGATTGGCTAGTATCGTGCATATGGCGTTTGGCTTCCTCGTCACTCATCCCAGCGAAGAAGTCCCAGTTGCGATTATATTCCGCAGCATGTGATTTGCAAAAATTCCAGCGTTCTCGAGAACCGGGAGATTTGGGTGCGGGGTGTGGGCCTGTTTCATTGCAGCCTACATAATCGCACATTTGAAGTGGTTCTGCGTCTTTGTCGCGACCGTATTCGCCCCAACGTGGGAAACCAAAACTCTTTATATAATCATTAGCCATCGGGACACTTTAAATCAAAACAGGTGGTATTGTCATTAACTTCCGGCTGAAAGCCGGTTTGTTTCTGCACCGCTGTTTATCGGAAACTGACCAAAAGGTCCAGCGAAGCCTCTGGACGAAAGGGTGATAGCTCCGTTAGTCTTTGGGGTAATTGGCTAAATAAAGGTGAAAGAATGCGTAGTTTTGAAGATTTGATGGACCTTGCAATTGAGTTTAAGGGCGACCGTGCTGCTGTAGAAGCGCTTATGCCAGCAGTGAAAGCGGCAGACCAAATTCAAGCAGTAGGTGATGACCGCATTTTGGCCTTGATGACGCGCGGCGTGTTTCAAGCGGGTTTTAGCTGGAAGGTTATTGATAAAAAATGGCCGGGATTTGAGGAGGCTTTTGAGGGGTTTGTGCCAGTGCGATGGAAATTCATGTCAGATGATGACTTGGACACGCTGCTGAAAGACACCCGAATTGTTCGGAACGGTCAAAAAATTGTGTCTGTACGCGACAATGCTATTTTCCTTTGTGATCTAGATGATGAATATGGCTCAGCGGCAAATTGTTTTGCAAGTTGGCCTCAGGATGATTTGATCAGTTTGCTGGAGATGATGAAAAAGCGCGGCAGCCGCCTTGGTGGGGGTACGGGCCAGTATTTCCTGCGTCAGCTTGGCAAGGATAGCTGGGTATTATCTCATGATGTTGTACAGGCGCTTATTCGTGAAGGGGTTGTAGACAAAATGCCAACGTCAAAGACTGCGATGCGGGCTGTGCAATCAGCCTTCAATGACTGGGCGACAGAGAGCGCAAGGCCGTTTGCGCATATTTCTCGTGTGCTTGCGCTTAGTGTGGGGCCAAATTTGTAGACGAGCACCGGCTGTTGGCGTATTGCGAGGGAAACGGGAGATGCAGTAGTATTTGGGTAGGTACCGCGTGGTTTCTCGATGAGCGCTATACGTCGATTTCTGCGTTCTTTCTGCAGGTAACTTCCTGATTCTGGCTATTAGTGTCTGATGTAGACGTATGGATAAGCCTTAAAACTGTTTCAGAGATAACCTCATATTTTACATGGTCGGGCACCCAAAGAGACTGCCATACGGTTTCTGCAACCATAATGAGCGGGTTGGTTGGGGGCTGTTGGCCTGTGATAGAGGTGTCAAAGGCGGACTGGAAGAATAGCTCTGCGTGAAAGTCATCAGTTAGGTTGATGGAAACAGCTTCTCCGTCTACTTCGCAGCGCCACTCATTGGTTAGTCGGTTAATTAGATTTACGCCAATTGACTGACTAGCACTGACAACATCAGCAAAAATACCAGATGTTGTCAGACTGCATAGTAGTATAAAAACTAAAGTGCGTATCGCTGTCATCGTTCGGTTCTCGTATCGGTTTTTATATCATTGGTTTATATGATGACATGGCTTGCTTCGTTCGTTAAGGCGATTGAGACAAGCCGTTTTTGGTGTGCGACAAAGTGTGTGCTTCGGTACATTTTTTCAAAGACCCTCTTCGAGTTTCCCTTGCATTTTCTACGGTGGGTAGCGCACAGTTATTCGAGGGTATTTTCGAAGGGAATTGTATGTTTGCGAACCGTTCTGAACAGTTAACGCTTATTGGGGCTATAATGGTAGCAGTTGGTGCTTTTGCTCCAATGGTTGAAGTGGCGCGTCTTGGTGCGGTGTCTTATGCGGATGCGTCCGGCAATGAAGTGTATATGCTTATTGCGGCTAGCTTGGCAGCAGCTGGGTTGATTGTGGCTGGGAAAAAACAGTTTAGTATCTTTGCTGTTCTTTTTACATGGGTCATTCTGTTGTGGCCGATGCTGAAACATTTCGGATCCGGTAGCGACGATGGTGGGCTTCTTGGCAAAGTTACTAAAACAGTAACTGATCCTTTAAAGGATTTGACGGGTCGTTTGTTTAGCAATGTTTTTAATCTTGAGTGGGGCGGTTACGTGTTTCTGCTCGGGCTGATTTTACTGACGGTCGGCGGCGTAAAGCTGTTTATGGAAAGTCGTAAGAATTAAACGTAAGGCGCGTAAGCTAGAGGGGTCTGCAGCCAGAATGTAATAAGGTATTGTTAGTAACGATCAAGAATGACGAAAAAAGCACATAGATTTTGGGGGGATAGAATACGGGAGCTGGCCGTGGCCATTAGGGTTGCGCTTTATGCTCTTTTTGCCGTGAGCGCGGTGTCTGCCGAAGGCCAAGGGCCACGGGGACAAGATGTTAATCTTATTGATTGGTCCTTTACAGAAACAGGTCCTGCCACCCTCAAAACAGGATGGACCGTTTTTCGTGATCAGGTGTTATCAGCCCAGCAATTCGTGCCAGGTTCCTGCGAGGCAGCCGCTAACGTACCGTCTTTGGTGGGAGAGCCTGTAACCATCCCGGATATTTGGGGGCCAGCCCTCACGAGCACACTTACAAGCGGGCATGGCAAAGCAACATATTGCATCGAACTAGGCCTGCCCGACAATGACCAGTTTTATGCGCTGCGCCTGGGGGCTGTTAGGTCTGCGTCCTTAGTATATGTGGTTTTTCAGGGGCGGGACGGTGAAACAAAGGTGTCCCTCTTACACCAAAACGGAGACCCGGCTATTGTTGACGGGCAGCGCATCAATAATCCAATGCCACCTTTGCTGACTTTACCGCACAGTGCGGGTCATATGGCGCTTGTTGTACAGGTGCAGAATGATATCCATAAGCAAGGTGGTTTGATCGAAGTACCCGTTGTTGATTTGCGGTGGCGGTTGTTGGCGAGGGATAACCGGGAAACAGCTTTGCCGAGTGCTCTCGTTATTGTGCTTTTCATGATTGCAGTGGCTGCGTTTGTTGTGGGCATGCGGTATGAACGCTCTGGAGGGCATAATATCTTTGCTTTTCTCGCTTTTGCTTCTGCGATCCGGGTATTGTTCGTAAGCGATATTATATGGGATTATTTCCCGTCATTCCCCCTCGACCGAAAATATGACCTAGAATATTTATCCTTCTTTTTGATTGCGCCCGCTTATTACGCTTTTATCGCGCATCTATTTAGGGGCAACAAGATACTTAAAACCGATTATGTTGTTTACGGCATATCCACGTTACTGATTTTCTTCACGATTGCGATAACTCCTTTTTTACCACCCGGCACGGTAACTTTGCTTAGAGAGCCGATGCAGCTCTTGTGGTTAATCATTGGCGTGGTTGTTGCTAAAACGCTTTATAGCACTGTGTTTGATAACCCTCGTCAGCACCAAGAGGTGTTGGTCGTTATTATAGCGGCTTTCTCTATTTTGATTTACGAATCTTTTGCTGCAATGGGTATTATTACCGCCTCCCTCGAGTGGTCGCAGGCTTTGTTATTATTTGTAATGCTGATGCATACGAAAGCTTTTGTTACCAATAGTCGCCGTATTGAGCAGGAACGAGACGCCCTGACAGCACGTTTGCAAGAGGCAAATGATATCTTGAAAAACAGAGCCGTCTCGTTGGATTTGGCGTTGATGCGCGCTGAGGAAGCCTCAAAAGCGAAAAGTGAATTTCTTGCAACCATTAGTCATGAGCTGCGCACGCCTCTGAATGCGATTATCGGGTTTTCAGAGTTGATGGACAGAGAGGTGTTCGGTGAGCTTGGGAGCAGTCACTACAAAGGTTATGTGAAGGATATCAACGAATCTGGGGCGAACCTGTTACAGCTTGTTGATGATATACTGGATTTATCCCGTATTGAGGCTGGTAAGGATGAGCTGGATGAGCAGCCAGTGAATATACGTGTGCTTATTGGCTCAGTTCTAAACTTAATGAAGTTGCAGGCGGAAACTCAAAGAGTTACCTGTAATTATGATGTCGCGCGTGGTACGCCCAACCTTAGAGCGGACGAGCGTAAAGTACGGCAGACCTTAATTAACATTATCAATAATGCCGTTAAATTTAACGTGCCGGGCGGCGAGGTGAATGTTCGTGTTTGGACTGATGTTAATGGGTTTCATATCAATGTTTCTGACACAGGTATTGGTATTGCGGAAGAAGATATTCCACTTGTGGTTACCCGCTTTGGGCAAGTGGATAGCAAGTTGAACCGGAAGTATTCTGGTGTTGGTATTGGCTTACCGCTCAGTGTTGCGTTGATGCAGCAGCATGGTGGTGATTTGACTGTTCAAAGTGAACTTGAGATTGGTACAACTGTAACATTAAATTTCCCGGCTGACCGCATTTGTAAGTAAAACTTGAGGGTGCATATTAGTTTTTTGATCGAAGTATCAATTCCGTTGGAATTCTTCATTTTTTCAACCTCAGCAGAAAATGCTGTCATATAATGTTTACAGCAATATTTCTTTGAGAAGGCCATATAAATTGCCTCCGTACTGAGTGCCTGATTACTCTTAGTGTTGAATAATAAAAAACGCGGAGCATAACCCCGCGTTTTTATATGGTCAGTCTGAAATGTTTAGGCGGCGTTTGGTGCCGCGGCGTTCACTTCATCGTCAACATGTGCAGCAAAGCTCTCGAAATTCTCGATGAAGAGGCTAACGAGGTGTTTTGCTTTGGTGTCGTATGCGTCTTTATCAGCCCATGTGTCGCGTGGTGTCAGGATTTTGGTGTCTACCCCTGATACTGCGATAGGTACTTCAAAGCCAAAATTCTCATCAATACGCATTTCAGCATTGTTGAGGCTGCCATCAAGGGCAGCATGCAACAATGCACGTGTTTCCTTAATAGGCATGCGGTGGCCAACGCCGTAAACGCCGCCTGTCCAGCCGGTATTTACTAGCCAGCAGTTAACGCCTGTTTCCGCGATTTTCTTACGCAGAAGGTTACCGTATACGCTTGGATGGCGCGGCATGAAGGGGGCCCCAAAGCATGTTGAGAATGTCGCTTGTGGTTCTTTAACGCCGATCTCAGTACCTGCAACCTTTGCAGTGTAACCACTTAGGAAGTGATACATTGCTTGCTCTGGCGTGAGGCGTGCGATAGGAGGCAATACACCAAACGCATCAGCCGTTAGCATGATAATGTTGGTTGGTTTACCGCCACGATTATGCTCGGATGTGTTGGGAATGAAATGGATCGGGTAAGCAGCACGGGTATTTTCCGCGAGCGTATTATCATCAAGATCCAACTCCCGTGTGTCTTCGTCCATTACCACATTTTCGACAACTGTGCCGAAGCGCTTTGTTGTGCCAAAAATTTCAGGTTCTGCTTCAGGGTCAAGGCGAATAAGTTTCGCGTAACAGCCGCCTTCGAAATTGAAAACGCTGTCGTCTGACCAGCCGTGCTCATCGTCACCAATAAGTGTTCGGCTACTGTCAGCGGACAATGTTGTTTTACCTGTGCCGGATAAACCAAAGAAGATAGCCACATCACCGTCTGGGCCAATATTGGCTGAACAGTGCATCGGCATGATGCCTTTGTTTGGCAGCAAATAGTTGAGGATGGAAAAAACAGATTTTTTGTTTTCGCCTGCGTAAGCTGTGCCACCAATAAGGACAAGGCCCTTAGCAAAGTTCACAGCAACTACGGTTTCGCTGTTTGTACTCATCGTTGCAGGATCAGCTTTAAAGCTTGGAAGATTGATCACAGTAAACTGTGGGTTCATTTCTTGGGCTTCACTAGCGTCTGGGCGCACAAGCATGGTGCGACAGAAGAGGCTGTGCCACGCAAGCTCGCCTACAGTACGGACAGCAACACGGTGCTCTGGGTCAGAGCCACCCCAAAGGTCCTGCACGAACAATTCTTTGTCTTTCATGTGCTCTAGGAAAGCGGCATGAACAACATCAAAATGCTCTGGGCTCATTGGGCGATTAGTTTTGCCCCAATCAACAGTGTTTTCAGTGGTTTGATCGCGAACAGTGAACTTGTCATTCGCGGAGCGGCCGGTGTGTTTGCCGGTTGCGACAACAAGAGGGCCATCCTTAGCGACTTTTCCTTCGCCGCGGCGAATCGCTTCTTCGTATAGTTGGGCAGTACCCAGATTCCAATATTGGTTACCAGTGCCGGTGATGCCTTGTGCATCCAGACCGGCCCTGTTTGAACAGGCGCCAAAGACTTGCAACGTCTTTCCTTCCAAGTAGTTAGTTAAGCAAGCAGCGTATTGGTTCTCTCCCGACGCTCCTTACAAATTACAACACCGAGGCTTTCTTGGTTTTGTCTGTTGCCCCGTTATATTTTTTATTATTTTTATTGCCCCAATTGGGGTGCCGGTAAGCATGCTCAAATAGCCGTATGAATCAAGTGGATTCTGGTGTTAGGGCCATCGCAAAATACATTTGCCGTAATACAGTCGTTACAAAGCCATGATTTTGTCGCAAATCCCTCTTACCTCGGGGTATGTTTCTGGTTTAGGGTACCGGAAACTGGATTTGGTCATCAGGTTGACCAGCCAGGCATAAGACAAAATAAAAAGAGGGCTTCATGACAGCATCCATTGCGTTAGTAGACGATGACCGTAACATTCTGACATCGGTAACAATTGCACTTGAGGCCGAAGGCTTTTTGGTGCGCACCTACCCAGACGGTCAAAAAGGATGGGATGCCCTCTCCAAAAAACCAGCGGACCTTGCTGTCTTGGATATCAAGATGCCGCGTATGGATGGCATGGAGCTTTTACGCCGCCTGCGTGAAGTGTCTGATATGCCCATTATTCTTCTAACGTCAAAAGACGAAGAGATAGATCAATTGCTTGGCTTCAGGATGGGTGCTGACGATTACATCGGTAAGCCTTTTTCCCAGCGCCTTTTAATAGAACGTATCCGCGCGCTTTTGCGGCGGTCTGAAATGCGTAAAACACCAATTCAGGCCGAAGCGGTTGAAGAACAAGAAGCTGTGATGGAACGAGGCAAGCTCGTGCTTGATAGTTTGCGCCATAGCGTTACATGGGACGGTAAAGATGTGACTTTGACTGTGACAGAGTTTCTGATTTTGCAGACTCTTGCGCAGCATCCGGGGCACGTAAAAAGCCGTGATCTATTGATGGACGCCGCATATTCTGATGATGTTTATGTGGATGATAGGACAATAGATAGTCACATAAAACGCCTGCGCCGTAAGTTCCGTTCTGTTGCAGAGGATTTCAATTCGATCGAAACACTGTACGGTGTGGGGTATCGATATAGCGATTCGTAAGGAAATCTGCAGGCCGTGACACTGCCAGATACCATGAACAGAGACCACCCGGGACGACCAAGTCATCCCCGACACTATACACGCGGCTTATCGCCGTTGATGGTGCGGATTATGGCGGTGAATGCTATTGCGTTGATCATTCTGGTTGGCAGCGTTTTATACCTGAACCAGTTCCATCAAAACCTTATCTCAGCTCGTATTGATAGTTTGCGTCTGCAGGCTGAGATTATTGCTGGTGCTCTCGGGGAATCCGCCGCAATTGGTGCTGAGGCAACACAAATTGACGTGGCACCCGCGCGTGAGATTATCATTCGTCTCGTGGGACCGACTGAAAACCGTGCGCGGGTTTTCTCATCGGACGGTACCTTGATGGCAGATAGCTTGTTCCTTGCTGGCGACAAACGCCTCATCGAAGAGCCGCTGCTGCGTATTGGTTATGAGCCAACGGTGAAAGAGCGTTTCATTGATTGGCTGCACGCTTTTCTTGATAGGTTTGCCAAACAAGTTGAGGGCCCGCCAAGTATTGACCGTCCGGGGGTTCGCGGTGAGGACTTTCCGGAGGTGATGGCGGCTTTAGTCGGGGAAACGACAACTCAAATTCGGACGCGAGATGATGGGCGTTTAGCAATCAATATTGCTGTTCCGCGTTTTAGGCGGGTGCTTGGTGTCATGCTGTTAACTGCACAAACGAATGATATTGATCAGATTGTGCGCGCGGAACAGATGTTGACAGTGAAGGTTTTTGTAGGGGCTTTGGGTGTCACGCTATTGCTCTCTTTCTTTCTTGGCCGAACGCTTGTCCGACCAATTAGACGCCTTGCCCGTGCTGCAGAGCGTGTGCGGCGTGGTATTGGACGAGAAAAGAGTATCCCAGAGTTTGCTGGGCGGCTCGATGAAATTGGTGACCTATCGCGGTCTCTCTCAGATATGACACGTGCCCTTTATAATCAGATTGATGCGGTGGAACGTTTTGCGGCTGATGTGGCACACGAAATTAAGAATCCGCTTTCCAGTATGCGCAGCGCCCTTGAAACACTCCAGCGTGCTAACAAGCCTGAAGTACGTGATAAGCTTTTTGCTATTCTTGAAGATGATGTCCGCCGTATTGACCGTTTGATAACAGATATTTCCGATGCCTCCCGTCTTGACGCGGAACTCACGCGAGGGACAACGGATCAGATTGATCTTGGTACAATGGTAGGTGCGCTGGCTGATATTTACCGAACAACACGCCTACCCGAAGGGGTACAATTATCGCTCACTGACCCTGAAGCGGGTGTGTTTCTTGTACGAGGGATAGAAGCACGGCTTGGGCAGGTATGGCGTAATCTTATCGATAATGCGCTGAGTTTCAGCCCCGAGAATGGCACTGTTTGGATTGAATTGGCGCTTAAGGGGCGCTTTGTTATGTTCCGCATTGAGGATGAAGGGCCGGGTCTTCCTGTTGGTGCTGAAGATAAAGTCTTTAAGCGTTTTTATTCGGAACGCCCGGATAAAGAGGCTTTTGGGGGGCACTCGGGTTTGGGACTTGCTATTTGCAAACAAGTGATCGAGGCTCATGGTGGGCGCATCACCGTTGAAAACCGCAAAGGTGAGGATGATGCAATACTTGGGGCAAAGTTTACGGTTTATTTGCCGGTGGCGGATTAATGATGATGAAAGTGGTTTGCTGTGACAGATGATACCACTGAAACCCTTTTACATGGAACGGTCGTCGATATTGCAGGTAATGGCGTACTGATCCGTGGCTCCTCTGGTAGCGGCAAGTCTGATCTTGCCCTGAGGCTCGTTGATCGAGGCGCAACTTTTGTAACCGATGACCAGGTTCTTTTAGCTACGCGAGAGAAAGGGGTGCGCGCTAAAGCGCCGCTGGCAATTCGTGGGTACCTGGAAATCAGAGGGTTAGGGCTTATTTCAACACCTGTCACAGGCAGTAGTTTTATACGTTTGATCGTTGATCTTGTTCCCTCAAATGAGGTGCCGCGCTTGCCGGAATTCGAACAAGAGGTCCTGCTTGGTAAAAAAATACCACGTCTTAAGATAAATGCGTTTGAAGTTTCGGCCCCACTTAAAATAGAGTTGGCAGCGAAGGACCCATTACGCATTGGAAATTTAGGGCGCATTGGGAATACAGGGCATTAGTCTGACCTTTAGGCCTAACCGGGGGTAAGTGATGACAACTACGCAAACAAAAGACGCAAATCGCACGGATAAGAAGCGTCAGCTCGTTATTGTGACGGGCTTGTCTGGAGCAGGAAAGTCTGCCGTTTTGCATGCATTTGAGGATATCGGTTACCAAGTGGTGGATAACCTACCTCTCACAATGCTGGAAAGCCTGATTGATGATTCAGTGGGAAGTACGGATACTGGGTCAATCGCGATCGGAATCGATTCGAGAACGTTGCATTTTTCGCCAGACTTGTTTGTAGAAACGATGCGCCGGGTTAGGGCAAGACCGGATATTCACCTTCATGTGTTATTTATGGATGCGTCTGTTGAAGTGTTGATGAAACGCTTCTCGGAAACACGTCGCCCACATCCGCTTGGGGAAGGCCGGTTATTGCGTGCGGCCATTAAACAAGAACATGAGATGATGGCTGTCGTGCGTAATTATATTGACGGTATTATTGATACAAGTGCTCGTACCGCTGCGGATACGCGCCGAATGATACGCCGTCGGTTTGCGGGTAACAATCAACCACAGCTCATTGTTACTTTCATGTCATTCGGTTTTTCTAAAGGAGTACCGCGGGACGCAGATATTGTTTTTGATGTGCGGTTTCTCCGTAATCCTTATTATGTTGAGGATTTAAGCCCGCTGACAGGACGAGATAAAAAGGTTGCTAATTATGTGCGCGCAGATGAAGGGTTTGGACCATTTGTCCATAAAGTGGATGATATGCTTGCTTTTCTGTTGCCGCGTTACCGTGATGAAGGAAAATCTTATTTAACTGTGGCTTTTGGTTGTACGGGCGGTAAGCATCGCTCCGTAGCTGTTGCAGAGGCAGTTGCAGGTGATAGCGCTATAGACGGCATGGCAGTAAATCTTTATCACCGGGAATTACTTGGCGAACAGTCAGAAAAACATTAGCGTGTTAGCAGGATATGCGCCTAAGGGCGATTGGATAAGGGATACCAAATGATTGGAATGGTGGTTGTAACACATGGGCGGCTTGCAGATGAATTTGTCTCAGCAACAGAACATGTCGTAGGTGCTCAGGAACAATTGAGGGCGATTTGCATCGGACCTGATGATGACATGGAGCGCCGCCGTCAGGATATTATGGACGCGGTCAAAGAAGTTGATACAGGTGGCGGTGTTGTTCTGCTGACAGATATGTTTGGTGGAACACCTTCGAATTTGGCAATTTCCTTACTGGAAAAAGGCAAAACTGAAGTGATTGCAGGCATCAATTTACCGATGCTCATTAAGCTTGCGAGTGTACGTAAAGGATCCGACCTTGCGGAGGCGGTTGAAGCGGCAAAAGAGGCTGGCCTCAAATACATCAATGTCGCTAGCCAAGTGCTGGGGGGGTAAAGGCTATGTTCCAGCGTAATGTTTCAATAGGATTGTTGGTTGATGCCGACAAGAGAGGTACATAGTGGCCGCAGGTGCTTATGGCTTTATACTTCGTTTATTAAGGCCGCAGGGTTGGTTCATCAAACTTGTGCTGTTAGCTGCTGGCTTTGGCGTGCTGGCATTGGGATACCTTGGTTACTTAGACGCGGTACGCGCCTACCTTGATGCGCCAGCTGTGACATTGTCTTTTGAAAGTTTGTCGATTTCGCCTTATAGGCTACTGCGCGGCTTGTTGGTGCTGGTTTTCTTTTTCTGGCTTGCAGGGTTTCTCACATCTTCTTTTGAAAGTTACTTGCAAAAGCTAAGTCGCGTTGGGCAAAGCAACAGGAATATTCTTTCTAAAATATTTCAGATTGTCATTTATACCATCCTGTTTTTGGCTGTACTTGATGTACTCGGCATTAGCCTCACGGCGCTCACAGTTTTCAGTGGTGCTGTTGGTATCGGCCTAGGCTTTGGTCTACAGAAAGTCGCGTCAAATTTTATCAGTGGGTTGATTTTGCTTTTTGAAAAATCAGTTGAAACAGATGATTTGGTTGAATTGAATGATGGCACTATTGGGTTTGTGCGCCGCACGGGTGGGCGATTTACCCTTATTGAGACCTTTGATAACCGTGAGCTAATGGTCCCGAACGAGGACTTTATCACTAGTAGGGTTGTGAATTGGACTTTAACCAGTAAGCAGGGGCGCGTTGAGCTGCATGTAGGTGTGGCCTATGGTTCTGATTATGAGCTGGTTAGAAAACTTTTACTCGAGGCCGCGAATGAACATGCTTTGTGCAGCACAAAAAATGTACCGCAATGTTATATGGATGTGTTCGCAGACAGTTCGGTGAATTTTATCCTTTATATGTGGCTAGATGATATTACTGCTGGTTGGCGTGGGGTTAAAAGTGATGTGATGTTTGCCATTGTTCGGAAGTTTGATGAGCACGCAATCACCATACCTTTCCCGCAGCGGGATGTGCATTTGCATTCAAATGATCGGACTTCTCAATGAAGCTTGAAGATAAATATCTAGCGCTCATTTCCGCACTTGATTTTAATGGCAAAAAACTCAACGCACCAGAAAAAGGGCTCGATGACGAATGGTCAGGTTGGGTGCGGCTCGATGCCACTAAGGCTGATTGTCGGGAAGCGCTTGTGGCTTTGTTGCCAGACGTTGATGAGGTGATTATTGGCGGTTTGTTAACTGACGAAACCCGGCCACGGATTGAGGAGATAGATTCGAATAGTCTCAGTGGTGGCCTAATGATGATTTTACGTGCGGCCAACTATAATCCTGGCAAAAATCCTCATGATATGGCGGCAATTCGCATCTGGGCAGATGGAAAGCGTTTTGTAACCATACAGCGGCAATCCATTTTGACACTGGAAGATGTGCAGAAAAAGATTGAGCGCCCGACCGTGCCGGTGATGAAAACGGGTATGTTGTTGGCGGCAATTTGTAATCGTTTGCTGGAACGTTTGGAGCCTGCGCTTAGAGAATTGGACGATTCTATCGCTCAGCTTGAAGATAAAGTATTCCACGATGCAGATCACGCTTTGTCGGAACAGTTATCAGGGTATCGCCGGCAGGCTATGGTGTTCAAACGGCATATCGCCCCGCAGCTTGAGGTTTTGGGGCGGTTAAGAACTCTGCCATTGCCGTGGATTGAGGAGCAGGATAGGTTTTTCTTTGCGGACGCACATGACCATTTCCTCCGGTTTGTAGAGGGGCTAGATGCGGTACGAGACCGCTGTCAGATTATGCGTGAAGAATTAAATGTTGAGATGGGCAATATACTTAACCAGCGCATGTATACCTTATCGATTGTTTCTGTCATCTTCTTGCCACTTGGCGTGCTAACGGGGTTGTTGGGTGTCAATCTGGCAGGTATTCCTTTTGCAGAAAACCCTGATGCTTTTAACGTTTTTGGGGGCCTGTTAATAGCAGTTGTTGTGTTGGTGCTTGCTCTGTTGAAGAAGCGGAAATGGTTCTAGAGAATTAGGTAAACACCCTGCAGAGTTTGGTATTGCAGGGTGTATGAGTAGTTTAGGGTTTCGGAATGAGTGTACAGGTTTCAGAGCAAGTAGAAATATCTAATAGGCGCGGGCTGCACGCGCGAGCATCAGCCCTTTTCGCTAAAACGGCAGGAAGTTTTTCTGCTCGTGTTGAGGTGTGCAAAGGTGATATCTGCGTCGTTGGTACCTCTATTATGGGGCTGATGATGTTGGGCGCGGCAAAAGGCGATGCTGTTGCTGTTTCTGCTGAGGGCGCAGACGCCGAACAAGCGCTTTCTACGTTAGTCGCTCTCATCCAAGGTATGTTCGGCGAAGACGAATAATAACCAAGTTTCAGGCTGCATGGAATATCAATCAAATATTATATAAAGAAAACTTTATCTTTTTTCTTTACCTGCTATTATCACTTTACGTTTAGGTGTGTTTAACACCTTTCATAATGAGAATTCCTAGAGTGAGCAGGAGCAGTCATGACTGACTATAAAGTAGCCGACCTTTCTTTGGCTGAATGGGGCCGCAAAGAAATAAATATTGCTGAAACTGAAATGCCGGGCCTAATGGCGCTGCGTGAAGAGTATGGCACAAGCCAACCCCTTAAAGGCGCGCGCGTTGCTGGCTGTCTGCATATGACAATTCAAACAGCTGTCCTTATTGAAACACTGACGGCGCTTGGTGCTGAGGTACGTTGGTCTAGCTGTAATATTTTCTCCACTCAGGACCAAGCTGCCGCTGCAATGGCAGAAAGCGGCATTCCTGTTTTTGCTTGGAAAGGCGAAACTGAGGAAGAAGCTGTATGGTGTATTCACCAAACAATTAAAGGTCCTGATGGTTGGGTGCCAAACATCATTCTTGATGATGGCGGTGACCTGACGCAAATCATGCACGATGACTATCCTGAACTGATGAAAGACGTTGTTGGTATTTCTGAGGAGACCACAACAGGTGTTATGCGCCTCTATGAAATGGCCAAAGAGGGTCGTCTACTTGTCCCTGCCATTAACGTGAATGACAGTGTGACTAAGTCGAAGTTTGATAATCTCTATGGTTGCCGCGAAAGCCTCGTTGACGGTGTGAAGCGTGCAACTGATGTGATGATCGCGGGTAAAATTGCTGTTGTTTGCGGTTACGGTGATGTGGGCAAAGGTTCTGCTGAATCGCTCCGTAGCCAAGGCGCACGCGTAATGGTGACAGAGATTGATCCGATCTGTGCGCTTCAAGCTGCGATGGAAGGCTATGAGGTCACAACAATGGAAGATGTTGCCGCAACTGGCGATATCTTTGTGACCACAACAGGCAACAAGGACGTTATTACACTTGAACATATGCGGGAAATGAAAGATCGCGCGATTGTTTGTAATATAGGCCACTTTGATAGTGAAATTCAAATCGCTGCTCTTGCCAACTATACTTGGGAAGAAGTGAAGCCGCAGGTGGACGAAGTTGTCTTCCCTGATGGTAAGCGTTTGATCGTTCTGGCTAAAGGGCGTCTTGTTAACCTTGGCTGTGCAACTGGCCACCCAAGTTTTGTGATGTCAGCGTCTTTCACCAACCAGGTGCTTGCACAAATTGAGCTTTGGAAGAACCACGAAAATTACGGCAAAGAAGTTTATGTGTTGCCAAAACATCTTGATGAAAAAGTGGCGCGCTTACACTTGGGCAGGCTTGGTGTGAAGCTAACAACACTTTCTCAAGAACAGGCAGACTATCTCGGTCTTAAAGTTCAGGGCCCTTTCAAACCTGAGCATTATCGCTACTAGGAGGCCTGCTTTATGAGCCTCGTTGAAAAGACAAAAATTACCGCGGAGGATACCCGTATGAGTGAATATCTCTTCACCAGTGAATCAGTTTCAGAAGGTCACCCGGATAAGGTTGCCGACCGTATTTCAGACGGTATTGTTGATCTTTATTTAGGTGCACAAGCAGATGCTCGTGTTGCTGCTGAAACTCTGGTAACCACCAACCGTATTGTTGTTGCTGGCGAGGTTCGCGGCCCATCCAGCATCAAATCTGCTGATATTGAAGAAGTTGCGCGTAATGCCGTGAAGGATATCGGCTACGAGCAAGAGGGCTTCCACTGGGAAAAGGCGGAATTTCAGAATTATCTGCACGAACAATCTGTAGATATTGCAATGGGTGTTGACGCGGCTGGTAATAAGGACGAAGGCGCGGGTGACCAAGGTATTATGTTTGGTTATGCGTGTGATGAAACGCCCGGCCTTATGCCCGCGCCAGTTGATTTCTCGCATCGTATTTTGCGCTCACTTGCTGACGAACGGCACAGTAATGGTTCATCTATTCTCGAGCCAGACAGCAAAAGTCAGGTTACGCTAAAGTATGTTGATGGTCGTCCTGTCGGGGCAACAAGCGTTGTCGTTTCCACTCAGCACAAAGAAGGCGTAAGCCAGGCAGATTTGCGTGATCTTGTGCGCGGTCATGTTGAGAAGACCCTTCCTGAAGGTTGGATGTGTCCTGAAGAAGAGTTTTATGTGAACCCAACGGGCAATTTTGTAATTGGCGGCCCGGACGGTGACGCTGGTCTGACTGGCCGTAAAATTATTGTGGATACATATGGCGGTGCAGCCCCTCATGGTGGCGGCGCTTTTTCTGGTAAAGACCCAACCAAAGTAGACAGGTCGGCAGCATATGCATCTCGTTATTTGGCGAAGAATGTGGTTGCTGCTGGGATTGCAGCAAACTGTACCATTCAGCTCGCTTATGCGATTGGTGTATCCAAGCCACTTGCCCTTTACGTGGACCTTTGGGGAGCACCGAAAGTAGATACGGCGCGTCTTGCTGTTGTGCTTCAGGAACTAGTGAACTTAAGCCCGCGTGGTATCCGTGAGCATCTGTCTCTCAGCCGGCCTATTTATGAGCGCACCGCTGCTTACGGCCACTTTGGGCGGTCCCCTACAGAAGATGGTGGTTTTTCTTGGGAATGTACAGACCTTGTGGATGCATTGAAATCTGAGTTTGGTATTTAAATTCAGCATCTTGGCTTTGCATAGCTTGTTCTATGCTTACAAGAAGGTTACTCTCCTTTTGCTTTGCCGGTTTTGATCGGAGATATGTGTGAAGCAAGGGGAGGAGGTCACATATGATTGAGGGAATTGGATCTTCAGTGGTCACGTGGACCATTGTTGTGATTGTTCTTCTAATCTGGTTTGCTCTCAGCCTTTATGCTTTTTGGCGCGCGGGCAGAATGAATGACCGCGCACAGTCCCTTCGGGACCTTGCCGACTTCCTTGATACAATGATTAAGACTGACCATCGGTATCCAATTTGGATATGGTCCGATGGTCGTCTGCAAGCTGATTCTGGTGCGCTTTCTTTGGTTGGGTTACCTGACACGGTTACGAACCTAAATGAACTTTCAGCCTCAGGCGGTAAAGGCCTGCCGCTTGATACCATCGAGACTATTAAGCAGGGATTGCAAGATAGAAGCTCGGTTGCTGGTCCGCTCATTATTGACCGAGGTCGTTCTCTAACACGTTTAATCCTCGACATGCAGTGGTTACCATCGAAAGATGTACGGTGGCCCTATGGCATTTTGTGGCTGGAAGAAGCCCTGGACCAGCCGGGCAGTTCGCGCCGCCAAGGCGTGCGGTCGATGGAGTTGCAGCTGAAGGATTTGGCGAATGCTTTAAATAGCTTACCGTACCCTGTGTGGATAAGGGCGGAAGACAATACATTAGTCGAAGTGAATAGCGCGTATGTGAGCGCGGTGGATGCCAAAAATAACATAGAGGTAATTGACCAGCGGCTTGAGCTTTTTGGACGCGGTAGCCAAAGTGCAGTGCGTAAGGCGCGTGAGGCCGGCCATCCGGTTCGAGAGCGCAGATTTGGTGTCATTGAGGGACAGCGCCGTGCTTTTGCTGTCACTAATACCCCCCTTGATGACAGAGGGAATGTTCTTTCAATTGCCATCGACGTAACGGGTGAGGAGGAAGCGCTTTCAGAGTTGTCACGTGTTCTAGAATCGCAGTCTGAAACGCTAAATCGGCTTCGTAGTCCTGTGGCGATCTTTGGCCCGGGACAAACTTTGAGGTTTTATAACAGCGCCTTTGCGCGTCTCTCCCACGTAAGCGAGGAACGTCTTTCGTCCGAAATTATGCACGGTGAATTATTGGACGCCATGCGGGACAAGCGTAGGCTGCCGGAGCAGATTGATTTTCTTAAGTGGAAAGCCAGCATATTAAAGCACTACACTACTTTACTGGAGCCGTTTGAGGAAATGTGGCACATGCCGGACGGTACGGCACACCGTGTGGTAACCCAGCCGCACCCGCTTGGTGGGTTGCTGATACTCTTTGAAGATGTAACTGATAGTTTGGCGCTTGAGCGCTCCTACAACACGTTGATGGCGGTGCAGCAGGAAACGCTGGACAATATGCGCGAAGGTGTAGCCGTGTTTGGTACTGATGGTCGGCTGCAACTGTCTAACCCTGCCTTTCTTGAGTTATGGCAACTGCAGGCAAGCGAAGTGGATGGTGGCCCCCACCTCAATGATTTTGTGTCTATGCTGATGGAGAAAAACCAAATTGAGGATGACGAAGAACATTTCATCTCCGATTTGGCTGCATGGGTGGCGGAACGCAAACATAAAACGGGGCGCCTGTTACAGCGCAGCGGCGTAGTGGTGGATTGCGCGATTGTCCCACTACCTGATGGCGGTGTAATGTTAACCCAGAGTGATATTACCGACTCTTTCAAGGTAGAACGTGCGCTCAGAGAGCGCTCAAACGCACTTGAAGCTGCAGACCGGTTGAAAAGTGAATTTATCACCAGCATGTCGTATGAACTTCGAACGCCGCTGAATTCTATTTCCGGTTTTGCTGAGATGCTTGATCAGGAAATGTTTGGTGAACTCAATGAGCGTCAGGCGAGCTATATCAAAGATATCCTAAGCGCTTCGGGCGAGCTTAAGTCTCTTATTTCAGATGTCCTTGATTTGGCTGTGATTGAAGCCGGTGAAGTGAGTTTGCTTATTTCAGATACTAATGTGTCTGAGGCGATGCGTGAAGCGGCCTCGCTAGCGCAAGATTTGGCGCGCAAGTCTGACATTGTTTTGTTGCTGGATTGTCCCGAAATTATTGGCACGATTGAAGCGGATGAACGTCGTCTTAAACAGGTCTTCTACAATATGGTCTCCTCAATGTTGAGCTTTGCTCGGTACGGCGGGGAGCTAACTATTACGATAGAAGGGGATGAGCACGCTGTGCATGCCTCAATTTGCAATTTGGATTCAGGGCTTGCCCCTAGTGAACGTGACCGAATTGTTGCTGCGGTTGATATGGGCGCTTCACCTGGCGGGCGTAGTACAACAGGGCTTGATCTCTCGTTGGTGCGCAGTATCGTGACGCTGCATCAGGGGGAAACCAAGCTAGAAGCGTACGAAGATGAAGGCTTGTTGCTTACTTGTACGTTACCGCGTATCCAGCCCGTAGATGAAGATACATAATTCAAGATGAGTATTTGATAGTGATGGAATTTTCTTGCTCAGGTCAGGTTGAGGTGGAAAAGCTGGCCGCTGCTTTGGTTGACTATGTTGGTGCAGGCGATTTGATTGCTCTGACGGGAGACTTGGGTGCAGGGAAAACCACTTTTGCACGGGCCTTTATCCGAGCATGTCTTGCGGATACGATGGCTGAAGTTCCAAGCCCCACGTTTACCTTGGTACAAACGTATGACGCCGATGATTACACAATTTATCACACAGACCTTTATCGCTTAAGAGAACCGGACGAGGTGTATGATTTGGGGCTCGATGATGACAAGAGTGACGCGTTATTGCTCGTGGAGTGGCCTGACCGTATGCCGGATGATTGGTGGGCGGGTGCGCTTGAGGTTTCGTTGAAACGTCCTGGCGGTGCACCTGCTGGTGAAGACGAAGCGCGGATTGTATTGTTGAAAGGTGACGATGCTTGGCAAGCGCGGGTGTCGGGGTTGGTGCTGGAATGAACGGGCGCACTGCGATGATTTTAGCGGCAGGAAAGGGTACCCGGATGGGGGCTCTGTCAGACACTTTGCCAAAACCTTTGACGATGGTGAAAGGCGTTAGCCTGATGGATCGGTTGTTTGCTCATTTTACCGAAGCCTCTGTTGAGAAAATTATTGTCAATGTGCACCATTTGGCGGACCAGATGGAAACTGCCCTAAACGAACACATCACCTCTGGGTTGGTTGAAATTTCTGATGAACGTGGAGACCTTCTTGAAACCGGGGGCGGTGTAAGGCATGCCCTTCCGTATCTCGGCACCGCGCCTTTCTTTGTTGTGAACGGTGATGCTCTTTGGGTTGATGCGGCGCAGTCGAATCTAACACGCCTTAAAGAGGCATGGAACTCAGATGAGATGGATGTACTTCTGCTTCTTGTCCCCCGTGCAGAGGCACTAGGTTATGAGGGTGTTGGCGATTTTTTTATGGAAAATAATCAGGGTGTTAACCCTTTGCAATTTAGAGATGACGCCGACAGTGCCCCTTATGTTTTTGGGGGAGTTCTTTTGATCAACCCGACACTTTATGATGATACGCCAGAAGGTGCTTGGTCCAATCGTATAGTGTTTCGCAAGGCTGCGGCTGCTGGACGACTTTATGGTCTTGAGATAGACGGACACTGGATGCATGTAGGGACGCCTGAGGCGATCACGGCTGCTGAAGAAAAACTTGATGTATTGGGGGCTGATTAACAGGTGGCGGATCCAACCCTATATAGCATTCCTCCTTCCGTGTCCTTTGTTGATGCGCTTGCTGAAGGCCTACTTAGAATGGCAGGAGGAGACCCGCTCGCTCTTTCCGAAATGACGGTACTTTTACCAAACCGCCGCGCGCAGCGCTCCCTGCAGGAGGCTTTTCTTAGGATTCTTGAACATAAAACCACTTTGTTACCCGTGATGCGTCCTATTGGGGATGTGGATGAGGATGAGATTAGCTTTTTGGGCGCAGGACTTGATGTTGATCCATCTGATTTATTGCCTGCTATTACGCCTGCACGCCGCCAAGCACTTTTGATGCAACAAGTCATGGCATGGGGTGGCCTTGGGAAGTCATACGGGGGTGTGAAGCTTGCGCCTGCACAAGGGTGGCGTTTGTCGACAGAGCTTGCTCGATTGATGGATCAAGTAGATACTGAAGGCTTGGATTACGCAGAGCTAGTAGACTTAGTACCAGCTGAACTTGCCCACCACTGGGATGTCACGCTGGAATTTTTGAAAATTGTTACTCAATCTTGGCCGCTTATCTTGGAAGCAGAGGGGTCACAAAACCCAGTATCCCGACGGGATAAGATGCTGGGTATGCTGGCGGAAGCTTGGGCGGAAAACCCTCCTGTAGGTAAAGTTATCGCGGCTGGTTCAACTGGCTCTGTACCTGCAACGGCGAATTTACTTTCGGTTGTGGCGCGTATGCCTGACGGTATGGTCGTCTTGCCGGGACTTGACCAAACAATAACTGATGATTGTTGGAATTTGGTTGACCCAACTCATCCTCAAACCGCTATGAAAAGCTTACTTGATACAATGGGTGTCTCTCGTCACGAAGTTGCCGTATGGCCTTATGGTGCGGAAAAAGCCTCTGAGCGATATGCTTTTATCAAAGCCGCTCTTTTGCCCTCTGCGCTTACTCGAACATGGCGGGAACTCCCTTATTGTGAACAAACAGACGCTGAGCTTTTTGACGGTTTTCGGTCTATCACGGCTCCAACGCGCCGCGAGGAAGCAGACGCTATCGCTAGCCTAATGCGGGAGGTGCTGGAAACACCGGGTAAAACAGCTGCACTGGTTACGCCTGATAGGCAGCTAGCAAGGTATGTACGCGCCAGTCTTGGGCGTTGGCAAATCGATATTGATGATAGCGGCGGGGATAGGGCCCTTAATACGGTTCCGGGACGTTTGCTCGGACTTATTGCGTCGGCGTTGGCCGACAGTTTTACGCCGGTACCGCTTCTTGCTTTGTTGCAACACCCGATGGTAGCGACCGGCTTTGACCGACCAGCATATCTTGAGTTTGTTAGGCTGTTAGATAAAGACGTACTGCGCGGTGTACGCCCTGCTGGCGGTCTGGAAGGTCTCGCTGCTCGTGCGGCTGACGTGGCTACCGATAGTAAAGCCCAGTTTGGGGAGGGTGAGCTTCTTGTTCTGCAGAAAATTGTTGCGATTTTAGAGCCGCTGCAAATGGTTTTTGATAGCGAAGCCTCCCTGAAGGATATCCTCCGTGCCCATGTTCGCTGTGCTGAGGCTTTTGCGATGACAGAAGAGCGGTCTGGTGCTGATGTTCTGTGGGCAGGCGAAGCTGGGCATGCACTCGCAGAAGGGTTGTCTGAGCTTGTTGAGGAAACTGCGCCCCTCACTGGTGTTGCACCAGAAGGCTATGGCGCGCTGTTTGCTGAAATGCTTGCCCCTATTATGGTGCGGCCCGTATGGCGGCGGCATCCACGCCTTAGTATATGGGGTCCGCTTGAAGCGCGGTTGCAGCGTGCGGATGTGATGATTTTGGGCGGGCTGAACGAAGGTGTATGGCCGGGCGAAATCAAAAGTGACCCATGGATGAGCAAACCGATGCGAACTGCTTTTGGCCTTCCTCCTTTGGAGCGTAGAACAGGTCAATCTGCCCATGACTTTGTGCAGGCAGCTTCAGGTGGCACAGTATATCTTACGCGCGCTGTAAAAGTAGATGGGTCGCCCACGGTACCCAGTCGTTGGTGGTTTAGATTGGAAGCACTTGCTGGGCGCTCAATCCCAGCGGCTGAATGTTATTTGGGCTACGCTGATGCTCTATCGGCAGCGAAGAAAGAACCGCAGCTATTACCGCCTGCACCGAAACCGCCAGTGGAGGCGCGCCCTAAAAAGTTATCGGTTACGCAAGTAGAAACTTGGATGCGCGACCCGTATGCACTTTACGCCAAAACAATATTAAACTTTCGCGTTCTGGACCCTGTTGATGACCGGCCAAATGCCGCCAAAAAAGGCACGCTTCTTCATAAGGCGTTGGAATTGTTCCTGAGAGAACAAGGCCCAAAATACGAGGCTGAAGGTCTAGCGCGGCTGCTTGCTGTAGGACGCCGGGTATTTGAGCCAGTGATTAATCAGCCCGCTGTTTATGCCTTTTGGTGGCCTCGATTTGAGCATATCGCCGAGTGGTTTGTCGCGAATGAAAAAAAACGATCAGAACGCTATGAAGTCGCTGCTGTTGAAACAAAGGGTACTGTGACACTTTCAGGAACGGACTTTTCTTTGTTTGCCATAGCGGACCGGATCGACAAGCGCTTAGAAGATGGTGGCTATGAGATTATTGATTATAAAACCGGCAATATTCCAACAGCTAAGCGCGTAGCCGCAGGTTTTGCGCCGCAACTTCCGCTGGAAGCATGGTTGCTGGAACATGGGGGGTTCACGCCGCTTGCGGGTGATGTATTGGACCTAATTTTTTGGGAACTTAAAGGTGGTGACCTTGTAGAGCGGCAAGTGCGCCCAGTTAAAGACATACGGCATACGGTGGATGTTGCAGATGCAGGTCTACGGAAATTAGTGGATGAGTTTGGCAACGCCAATACACCCTATTTATCAAACCCTAAACCATCTGAAGCGGGCTATGGTGACTATGACCATTTAGCGCGGGTGAAAGAATGGCGGGGTGGGGCTGATCCGTTTGATGAGGAGACAGGTCTGTGACTACATCCTCAATTCATAAACCTCGTATGACTGAGGGCCAAGCGCTTGCGACGCACCCGAATCTAACCGCGTGGGTAGGCGCTTCGGCGGGTACTGGTAAAACGCATGTGTTAACAGCACGGGTTTTACGCCTTATGCTGTCGGGCACAAAACCTGAGCGCATCATTTGCCTTACCTTCACGAAGGCAGCTGCAGCCGAGATGAAAAACCGTATTTTTGCGGAAC
The DNA here is from genome assembly GCA_963976155.1 of uncultured Kordiimonadaceae bacterium. Classification (GTDB taxonomy): domain Bacteria; phylum Pseudomonadota; class Alphaproteobacteria; order Sphingomonadales; family Kordiimonadaceae; genus Kordiimonas. Next base: position 30,133 of record CAXBKT010000022.1, read on the forward strand.
TTGGGCGCTGGGCGTTGATGCCGGATGAAGCACTGGTAGCTGAGATCAATCGCCGTACTGAAGAATATCCAGATGAAAAAATGCTGGTTCGTGCGCGGGAACTGTTTGCGGAAGTTCTGGATTTGTCGCCGGGCCTTCAAATTCAAACTTTTCATAGCTTTTGTCAGGCACTTCTTGGTCGTTTTCCACTCGAGGCCGGTATGGCCCCGGGTTTTGAAGGGGTTGACGAAGCAGATGCGAAAGACCTCATGCGCGGGGCTAAAGATGAAATGCTTGCCGCTACCCGCAGAAGAAGCGGCAAGCAGCTTGCGGACGCGCTGGCTGTGGTGGCACGGCTTGTGACGGAAAATACGTTTGATGAAGTGATTGATAGCTTGTCGTTTGAGGCGCCTGTATTACTCGCAGCAGAGGCGGCCTATGGCCCTGATGGTATTGTTGCGGCGGTATACCGTGC
>CAXBKT010000023.1:0-30445 GCA_963976155.1 uncultured Kordiimonadaceae bacterium
GCGGAGAATGAAACGAAATCAGTGGATGCAGTTGTCGCAGGTGAGATGATTTTGGACGCTGGTGCGGATACGGTTGAAACGCTTGCTGGTGTGCTCCGCCAGTGCAAAACACTCGTTTGGAATGGCCCTATGGGCGCGTTTGAAATGGAGCCTTTTGATGCTGCTACAGTTGCACTTGCAAACGCCGCGGCAAATCTGTCTGACGCAGCGGCCTTACTCACCGTTGCAGGTGGTGGTGACACAGTGGCTGCTCTTGCGCACGCTGGGGTAAAAGACAGTTTCACTCACATCTCTACCGCTGGCGGCGCTTTCCTTGAATGGATGGAAGGTAAAACGCTTCCTGGAGTTGCTGCGTTAGAAGGATAAGAGGATAATGAGTAGAGCTAGTTTTGAGGGCTGGTCATTATCCATATTTTGTGTCCACTAATTTAGTCAGGCGGAAAATTTCTTCCATAAGATATTGTCGGTTGATCGGTTTCGCAATAAAGCCATCGAAGACACCGTCAAGACACCTGTTACGTGTTGTTGGATCGTCTTGTGTAGAAGTTGCTAGCATGGGAACAGTCGCAAACCGTGTATCCAGACCGCGGATTTCCTGTGCCGTTTGGAAGCCGTCTTTATGTGGTAGGTGCAAATCCATAATAATGAGCGAAACTTGGTGTAAGTGAGGATATATTAGACGGTCTTTTGCGAACTGAATTGCTGTTTGTGCGCTGCTGCAAATATCCACTTTGTGCCCGGACTTTTCAAGGATGCTACGAAAGAGGACTTGTGTGACGGGTTCGTGCTCGACGAGTAGAATATTTTGACTGTCCTGTTCACGCAAAGATAGGTCTGTAAAATCAAAACCTGCCTCGGGTTGCCCCTTATGCACTTTTGCTGTGAAAACAACTGAGGTGCCGACACCTTTTTGAGTCTCAACGGTCAACTCGCCGTTCAGGAGGTCAACAAAGTCTTTGCAGATTGTCAGGCCTAGACCTGCGCCTTTTTGGCTTCTAACTAAGGGCTCATCTGATCTGTAGAAGCGCTCGAAGATTAGAGGTAGGTCGCGTTCCGCAATGCCAATGCCTGTGTCAACAACACTAAGCTGTAAATTTATTTCGTTAGCACTATAAGGTATTGCTTCAATAACAATATTTACGCCTCCATCCTCGGTATATTGAATGGAGTTTCCTAGAAGGTTGACCAATATTTGACGGAAAATCCTAGGATCACTATCTAACCAAATTGGATCACTCTCACTGGTTGTTACCTTGATGAAGAGGCCTTTGTCTTGCGCTCGTGGTAATTGAGAGTCGATAGTTTCCTGCACAATTGTATTCAGGCAGAATGCTTGTGATTGTGGTGTTATTGTGCCGGCTTCTAGTCGGTTTATTTCCAAAAGGTCATTGATCAAATATGATAGTGTGCGGGCGGAGGTATCCATTGTGCGAATATAAAGGCTGGCATCACTATCAAGCTTGGTGTCTTTGAGTAGATCAAGGAAGCCCATGATTGTTGTAAGCGGTGTCTGTATCTCATGGCTCATGTGACTAAGAAAATGGTTCTTAGCAGAGTTTGCTTTTTCAGCGACCTCTTTGGCATTTTCCAATTCTATACGGTTTCTGTCAATGCGAGCTGCCATTTGGTCAAACGAGGCAGCAATCTCTGCAAATTCATCTTGCCCTGATAAATTTGTGCGTACATTTTTTTCGTTTCTGGCTAAACGGGTGGCAGCTTTGAGAAGCGGTGTAATCCTCTGTTCCAGGTGTTGCCGGAGAAATGCAATTGCAAGTATTGAGGCTATGAGCAAAAAAGTGGCCAGTAGTTCTGATGGATAAGCGGCAATTGCAATGATGGAATCTGTCAGGAGAGTATAGTCTCTTATGACTACCAGATACCAAGTAGTATCCTTGCCGTCTTTCATAAATGCAAGAGGCGCATATCCTATCAATAACCCTTCTTCGTCAGGTGATGTGGTTATAATGATTTCTTCACGACTAGCGCTAGCATTTAACAGATTAGTATCAATGCCAAAGTTTGTTTCTGAAATAGCTACGCCCATTAAGGCTGTACGATTGGCATATTGAATGACATGGTTTTCATCTAAAATTAAGATTTGATGGGTGGCAGCGTCGGCTATGGCGTAGAAAATTTGTACTTCAATAGCAAGCCGGTCATTGCCGTTTAGAAGTTCAGACATGTGTCCTTGTTGCGATTGCAAGATTGTTCCAGCCTGTTTTTTACTGAGCTCAAGGGTCTGTTGTTGCGCTGCAGGGTATCCAATTGCGTAAAAGAATACGACCAAGAGTAACCCTCCGCTAAATAACAGCAGGGGTATTAAATGCTTGATGGATATATTTTTTAGCATGCGCCCTTATTCCCTCGGTTTGATGGAAAAAAAAGCAGTCTCATCAATAAAGTTAATCGTGGTTGGCGGTGGTGGCATGCCAAATGCTTTTTGAAAGGCACGGCGTTTTTCTATGACCTCTTTTAGTTTCTTTCCTTCATCAGCAAGGAGATGGTTATTCTCTGCATAACCTGCCAAGCGTACTTTGGGGTAGTCTTCCGCGAAGTCGGCAGGTTTTATCAAATAGGGTTCGATGTTTTTCTCGGTTTTCATGTAATCGACGGCTTTGATCCAGCCTTCAACCAGTTGTTTCACACGTTCTGGGTATTTTTCGATGAATTTGTTCCTGACAACCAAGACATCAATAATTTCACCGGGTATGTCAGCACTGTCAAATAAGATGTTGGCTCCAGACTTCTCTATGATTGTAGCGGCTCTTCCATGCACTGATGCAGCATCAATCTCGCCCGCATGATATCCATCTTCCATGCCTTCGTTGGATAGAGGTGAAAGAACAATGTCGTTTAGTGTGAGGCCGTTGTTTTCTAAAGCACGGTACAGCAAGTAGCTGTTGACGGTTGCAAGTTCGGCCCCCACTGTTTTCCCTTTGAGTTCGCGAACATGTTTAATATCTGGTCTAGCGAGCAATTTGTCTGCTCCGTTAGACCAGCCGAGTATCATCACGATGGAAACAGCCTGGCCTTTTTCAATATATTGTAGGGTACGACTTAAGGAAAGAGAGAGGGCGTCCAGAGTTCCGCCCCGCATGGTTTGTTCAACACTTAACGCGTTAGGCGTTTCAACAAGGTGCACTGCCCCTTTAGGGAAAAAACCTTGCGCTTCGGCTTGGAAAAAAGGCTCGTACCCTACCCAATAACTTGCGGCTATCCGTATGGGTGGGGCATCTGCTTCTGGTCCGCAACCGGATAAAAATAGCAAAGGAAGAGCAACCACCAAATATAATATTTGGGCGCATATTCCCTGAGGTTGAGAAACAGCTTGCATCGTTGCTCCTTTGATTAATCCCAGTGCATTTGAAAGTGAGCTTATCCACTAAGCCTTAAACATGCCTTAAAGGGCAGAATAAGCAAGAAGGATCGTTGCGAAAGAGGCCTTCTTTGTGTATCAAGACATCAAAGAAATCTACAAATTGCCGCAGAAAAATGACGGTAAAAACTAACCATAGGAAATAGACATGAGACCAGGCGTCGTATTTGGAGAAGAATATGCTGAGCTTGTGCAAAACTGCAAAGACGGTGGGTACGCACTCCCCGCTGTTAATGTGGTTAGCACAAATTCACTTAACGCAGTGATGGAAGCTGCCGCTAAAAATAAATCGGATGTCATCATCCAGTTTTCTAATAGTGGCGCGCAGTTCTATGCCGGTAAGGGTTTGGAAGATGGCTTCCAAGCCAAAGTATTAGGGGCTGTTTCAGCGGCTAGGCACGTGCAATTGCTTGCGGAACACTACGGGATTTGTGTTGTGCTAAATACCGATCACGCTAATCGTGGTTTGGTGCCATGGGTCGAAGCCATGGTTGAAGAAAGCCGCAAAAATATCAAAAAAGAAGGTGTGCCACTTTATAGTTCGCACATGCTCGACCTTTCCGAAGAGCCAATCGACGAGAACCTTGGAACATGTGCGCGTGTTCTAAAGGAAATGGCGCCGCTCGGCATGAGCTTGGAGATTGAGCTTGGCGTAACCGGAGGTGAAGAGGACGGTGTTGGTTCGGATGTTGGAGACGATTTTGAAAATCCTAGCCTCTACACCCAGCCTGAAGATGTTTTGAAAGCGTATGACCTTTTGACGCCTTTAGGGCATTTCTCGGTTGCAGCTTCTTTTGGAAATGTTCACGGCGTATACAAGCCAGGTAACGTTAAGCTACGGCCTGAGATACTCGCCAATTCGCAGAAGTTAGTCGTGGGTTCGCGGTCTACTGGTTCTAATCCGCTTAATTTTGTTTTCCACGGTGGGTCAGGTTCTGAGAAAGCAAAAATTGAGGAAGCTGTTGGCTACGGTGTTTTCAAAATGAATATCGATACAGACACGCAGTTTGCTTTCGCCGAAGCTATCGGCACATATGTGCACGCAAATGCTGATGCTTTCAAATGGCAGGTCCATCCAGAAACTGGTACGCCGTTTAAAAAGCAATATGATCCACGGGTATGGCTTCGTAAGGCGGAAGAAGCGATGGTAACGCGCCTTGACGAAGCGTTTGTTGACCTTGGCTCTCGGGGTAAAAGCCTCGCAGTAAAGTAACTTATAACAGGATATCTTTATGTCAGACGATCAACAAGGCTGCGACCTATATTTGATTACACCGGAGCAAATTCCGGATATCGCAGAATTTTCTGTGCTGTTGGATGAGGTGCTGGCTACTGGCTGTGTAGCCTGCGTTCAATTGCGGTTGAAAAATGTTGAGGATGATATGTTTGAACAGGTAGCGCGTAAGTTGCTACCTGTTTGTCACGAGCATGAAGTACCCTTGTTGATCAATGACAGAGCAGATATTGCGGCTAATGTTGGGGCGGACGGTGTTCATTTAGGCCAAGAGGACGGCGATGTGGCATCTGCTCGCACCTTACTTGGTAGTGATAAAGACATTGGCGTAACTTGCCACGGCAGCAAACATTTAGCCTATGAGGCAGGTGAGGCAGGGGCAAATTATGTCGCATTCGGTGCTTTCTTTCCCAGTCAAACTAAGCCAGACGCGCAATTGGCCGAAAAGATTGTCCTTACCGACTGGGATATGTTTACAGATGTGCCCTGCGTAGCAATTGGTGGGATTACACCAGATAACTGCAAAGAGCTTGCTGATGCAGGTGCCCACTTTGTAGCAGTTTGCGATGCAGTGTGGGGACATGCAGAAGGCCCTATTTTAGCAGTTAGGGCCTTCCATAAGGTGTTAAATCCATAAGACTTGATCAGAGGCTGGATTGGGATACTGAAGCGCCGGGATCAGCTAGTTTTTTGAGGCCTTTACCTTGAGTATATGCGCATAAACCAACAATGGCGGCTACTCCCAGAATGGTGTCTAGGGCTAGAACTGAAAGTTGGTTGCTCATGCTTGCAGCTAATATTATAGACCCAATGACCCAGCCCCAATCCATCCATGTAATAGCCTTTGCTGCCCTAGTGTCTATCGGAGACCTATGGGCGACCCATAATAGATACCCGGCAAAGAGTAAGAGGCCTGCAGCTAAGGTTTGCAAATAGAGTGATGCGAGATCGTTGAATAATTTTGATAGTGTCGCAGTGAAGCTTAGGAGAATAAGGCTGCAAAATATTGAGAAGACTGCGTTCGCTCTTAATCCCCGTTTCAGAAGCATATCGTCCATTTTTAACTCCTTATATGATATTGTGTGGCCCTCTTTTTATTGAGGAAAGGTAACGACTTCAATTACCTCAAAGGTAATGTACAATATTGTTAAAATGAGTATGGTTGCTGTTACGGAGAAATCGGATGGATGATTTTGGTGTAGTGCTACGGCAATGGCGGCAAACGCGAGGTTACAGTCAACTTGAACTTGGATTGGCTGCGGAAGTTTCCACAAAGCATGTTAGTTTCTTAGAAACGGGGCGGGCAAAGCCTAGTCGTGAGATGGTGGGGCTTCTGGCTTCCACGCTTGATATTCCTTTAAGTGAAAGAAACATGTTGTTACTGGCTGCAGGCTATCGAGAGGAGTACAGCTGTATGACCCTTGATCAGCCTGAGATGGAGCCAGTTAGGCGAGCTCTTAATTTTGCCATGGAAAGCCATAATCCTTATCCAGCAGTGGTGATGGACCAGGAATGGAACATGTTACTGGTCAATGAAGGCTATCAAAAGTTGCTGGCGCAAGTTGTGGCGCTTCGCCCAAATTTCCCTCAAACTCAAAATGTGCTTGAACTATTTTTTGACCCTGAAGGTGTGCGACCCCTTGTTACCAATTGGGCCGACATTGCTTCGCTCTTGTTGCAGCGAGTGCATAGGGAACGCGTTTTATATCGACAGGGAAAAACAGATTTGCTGGAGCAGTTGCTTAGCTATCCAGATATTCCTGATGATTGGAAGAGGATAGATTTTTCGCGCTCCGCCTTACCAATGACTTGCCTTAATCTGCAGCTTGGGGATGTGGCTTTGGAAATGTTTTCAAGTCTATCTATGTTTGGAACAGCCATAGATATTAACGTGCAGAACATAGTGATTGAGCAATATTTTCCTGTGGACGATCAAACGGCAGACTTTTTTAAAAGATAGATGAGTTTTTAAGCGCGATGACAGGGCTGATGTTCAACAATTGCCTTTAACAAATCTTTAAAGTGCCGGCGAACATCTAATGGCATTGCATTTACATAGGTAAGTAAAGTGCCAACGTCGTCGGAAATAGTTTCTTCGTCGTCCTTCTTGATTGGCGCCTCAAAAAGCTCCGCTACGTCCACATTAAAGATTTTAGCTATCTGCGCTAACTTGCTGGCAGAAATCCGGTTGCGCGCTTTCTCGTATTTTTGAACCTGTTGGAACGTTAAGCCTATTGCGGTTGCCAATTCGGTTTGCGTTATGCCGCGTGCTTTACGTAACTGTCGTATGCGGTCACCCACCGCGATATCAATTGGATCAGTCATGTTATCCCCCAGATAATGATTTTTCATACTAATAAAAACTGCGGCGTAGCCAATAATTTTTTGAATTACTGAGCTCTGAAGAAAAGTCTAACGGGTGGTATTTAAGGCTTCATGCTAGTCTCTCTTTGGTCTATTTCGAATTATCTTATTGGGATAATGAATGTTTTTCATGATTTAGGGGTTTTTCCATAGTAAATAACTTTATCAGCGAGAATATATTATTCTGTATACTTATAAATGCGCGCCTAGATAGGAATGGTGGGTATTGATGGGATAAAATAAACGACTCGGTTGAAATTAGTAATAATAATTAATTACATAGCTAGGTGCGCGCGGCCTTAAAGTAGCAATTGGATTTGTGAAAATTCAGCCCACTCAAACGAACAGCCCATTGCTTACTGTGGTTAAATCTGTTACATCGCGCCCAATTTCGTTCTTTGAATCTTTAGGTTTTGAAAGGCTGTGCCATGAAAATTGATGGTAACAATATCCGCAAGGGTAATGTGATTGAGCATAAAGGCGGTTTATGGCGTGCAATTAAAACTGCGCACACTCAGCCCGGAAAAGGCGGTGCTTACTTGCAGGTTGAGCTTAAGAACCTGCGTGATGGTAGTAAACTTAATGAACGTTTCCGTTCTAGTGAAAAGGTTGAACAGGCTCGTCTCGAGCAAAAGGACTATCAGTTCCTTTTTTCTGCAGATGATATGTATACTTTTATGGACGGCCAGACCTACGAGCAAATAGAAATTTCTGCTGAAGATGTTGGCGATGACGCGGTATTTTTGCAGGATGGCATGGAAGTTAAAATTGAATTCCATGAAGAAAGTCCGCTTGGTGTTGCCCTTCCAGATAAAGTGATCCTTGAAATTATTGAAACCGAGCCTGTTGTTAAGGGCCAGACTGTTTCCAGTTCGTATAAACCTGCGACGCTTGACAATGGCTTGCGTGTGGGTGTGCCACCCTTTATTAAGCAAGGCGACAAGATTGTCGTTTCAACGGCTGAGCGGGAATATGTAAGCCGCGCTGACTAAACTGGTATTCGTTTAAACTTATGTAACCTGTTTCGCATTAGTGTGAGGCAGGTTTTACCTTGAACCCTATTTAATAAGAGATTTCGCATGGCTCGTCGTTCGCCGCTCATCAACGTAATGGTTTCTGCTGTAATGAAGGCAAGCCGCAATCTGCGCCGTGATTTTGGCGAGGTGGAACACCTTCAGGTTTCCAAAAAAGGCCCCGCTGATTTTGTCACTATGGCCGATAAGAAAGCCGAAGAAATTCTCTTTGAAGAATTGAAACACGCTAGGCCAGACTTTGGCTTCCTTATGGAAGAAGCCGGAGAAGTTAAAGGCAAACGAGACGATATCCGTTTTATTATCGACCCACTTGATGGCACCACAAACTTTTTGCACGGTCTGCCACATTTTGCTTCGACAGTTGCAGTGGAAGAACGCGGTGAAATCACTGCGGGTGTAATTTACGCACCGCTGACTGAGGAGTTGTTCTGGGCAGAAAAAGGACAAGGCGCTTATATGAATGACACGCGCCTACGTGTTTCTGCACGTAATAAAATGGATACAGCATTGCTTGCAACAGGTATTCCTTTCAAAGGCCGCGGCAATCATGAAAAATTCATTGCTGAGATGACTGAATTTATGCCGTCTATAGCCGGTATCCGCCGTTTTGGTGCAGCTACACTTGATCTCGCTTATGTAGCCGCAGGTCGTTTTGATGGTTTCTGGGAAGCTGATCTGCAGCCTTGGGATATGGCAGCTGGTATCTTGATGGTTAAAGAGGCAGGTGGCTATGTCACTGACATGAAGGGTGGCTCTAACATGTTAAAAACTGGTACTATCATTGCCGCAAACGACGGTTTACACGCTCCGATTGAGCGCGTTATTAAACGGGTTCATCGTAATTTAGCTGCTAGCGTTTAGTACATAATAAATTCTCCAAAAACGAATGGCTGCTATACGTATGTGTGGTAGCCATTTTTCTTGTGAAGTTCAGCCGCTTGTTTCACACTAATACTCGTTGAAAAATGGGCTGGAGTGAAAATAATGAGCAAATCTATCACTGTTATTGGGACACCAATATCCCCCTTTGTTCGCAAAGTGTTAATTACGCTGGAACTCAAGGACATGGAGTTTACCTGTGTTCCTCAGGTGCCATTTTTCCCAACGCCAGAATTTCAGGCCGTTAGCCCGCTTGGGCGTATCCCTGTTTTGAAGCATGGTGATTTCATATTGCCTGATTCCAGTGCAATAGTGCAGTATTTGGACGAACTTCATCCCATGCCTTCGGTATTCCCAGCGGACTTGCAAGATCGAGCACAAGCACGCTGGTTTGAGGAATACGCTGATGAGTGGCTGGGTCGAAGCGTTGTGTTTAACCTGTTCTTTCAGAAAGTTGTGGGACCATTACTGTTAAAGCAACCGCCTGATGAGAAGCTGATTAAACAAGCTCTCGAAGTTGATATCCCCAATAGTCTAGATTACTTGGAAGGTGTTGTGCCTGCTCAAGGGTATATGTTTGGTGATATTTCAATCGCAGATTTAGCGGTTACGGGTATGTTTTTAAATGCACGATTTGCTGAGTGGGAGATAGATGCTGTGCGCTGGCCGAAGTTTACCGCTTATTTGGAATACGTTTATGCCCATCCAATAGTTGCCAAATACAATGCACTTGCAAACAAACTAAGGGCTCTTCCGCACACTGAGCATCAAGACACAGTTAACGCTTTTATTGCGGGCTCATAGTGTTTTAACTCAAGCTTCTCATTGCAAGTCACAATTTCGCCTTTAAAGTAGGGACAAATGCACTTCAAATATGCTTAAGTGTTTGAAGTAGAGTGTTTCCTTCGTAAGGGAGAGGCGGGGATATGCAAAAGCCGCAGAAGTTCGTGACGCGCATGATATTGTTCATGTTTGCGGTTGTTATACTTGGAGTGATGTTGCGGGATGCTCTTTGGACAGCATTTATGGCGAATGTTGCTCTAAACGGCGTTATTGGAACGATGCTACTATTGGGGACAATATTCGCTTTTCGCCGTGTCTTCGACCTAAAGCCAGAAATCGAGTGGATTAAGGCCTTTAAGCGTCATGAAAGTGCAGCAACGTCCGTTACCCCCAACTTGATGGCGCCCGCGGCAGCGTTGCTTTCAGCGCAAGAGGAAGGCGGTATGCGCCTCTCGACCCTGTCGATGCGCTCGGTACTTGACGGGATTGCATCGCGTCTTGAAGAAAGCCGCGAAATTAGTCGGTATTTTACACAGCTCCTTATCTTCCTTGGGTTGTTAGGTACATTTTGGGGATTACTAGGCACTATTGGAGCGATTGGCGGTACGATTAACGGTTTAACCGTTGATGGTGGTGATATGGCCTTGATGTTTGATGAATTGAAGGCGGGACTCGAGGCACCGCTTTCTGGCATGGGAACGGCTTTCTCAAGTTCGCTCTTTGGCCTTGCTGGTAGTTTGATTCTCGGTTTTATGGACCTGCAAGCGAGTCAGGCCCAAACTCGTTTTTATAACGGCGTAGAAGATTGGTTGGCGTCAGTGACGCACTTGTCTCGTGGCGAAATGTCTGATGGCATGGCAAGCCCGAGTTCCTATATGACGGCTCTGATGGAGCAGACTGCGGACGGTATTGATAAACTCCAGCGCACGCTCAAGCAATCTGAAGGAAGTAGGCATAAAGAATTGGATGCGATGGTGTCTGTTTCTGAAACGTTAGTTGGGTTATCTGATCGCTTGGACGCACAAGCTCAGCAGACCAGTAGAAGCGAGGACGCGAGTAAGGCGCTAACGGATGCGATCGCTTTATTGGCGCAGTCAACGAACAAGCCAGAAGCGCCTGCCGCGCCAGTACTTGATGACGCAACAAAACAACATATTCGAAATTTGGATGTGGGTATCAAGCGTTTGATAGACGAACAAGGACGTACTTCAGAGATGCTGGCTGAGGAATTACGTAGCGAACTGAAATTGCTGTCACGTACGATTGCTGCTGGCCTTGATGGCCGTAATCGAGGTGAAGATGGGGTATCAAGTTAATGATCGGTGGCCGCCGACGCATAAATATGGGGTCGGATAACAGCTGGCCTGGTTTTGTTGATGCTTTGTCGTCGCTGTTACTGGTTATTATCTTTCTACTTTCAATGTTTGTGCTTTCGCAGTTTTTCCTTGGGCAGGCGCTTACAGGTCGTGATCAGGCTCTTGCTGAACTGCGAGGGCAAGTTGCACAGCTCGGTAATCTGTTAAAACTGGAAACTCAGGCGAATACGGCATTGAGAACAAGTATGGCAGATTTGTCAGCTTCCTTAACCGCTGCGAATGCAGACCGTGACAAGCTCTCTGCTGACTTGACAGCCGCCCGTAGTGCACTTGGTATATCCGAGGCACGTCTCACAGAGATGACGGCGGCACGAGAGCGGTTTGAGGCCGAGGCCGCAGATCTAAGCAGTCGGTTTGGTGATATGAGTACAGACTTGGCTGCGGAGCAGGAGATATCTCAGCGGGCACAGGAACAAGTTGCACAGCTACAGCAGAATATTTCGGTTCTACGAGAGCAGCTGGGCCGCTTAGAGGCGGCGCTTGATGCTAACGAAGAGCGAGATAGGCGAAACCAAGCTGTGATTGTGGATATGGGGCGGAGACTCAACCGCGCGCTTGCAAGCAAGGTTGAAGAGCTTGCGGGGTACCGCTCAGAGTTTTTCGGCCGCCTGAAAGAAGTGTTATCAACGCGTCCTGAAATTCGCATTGAAGGGGATCGATTTGTCTTTGCTTCTGAACTTCTCTTTAGCAGCGCTCAGGCAGATTTAGGGCCTGAGGGGAGAGCTGAACTTCGGAAGTTTGCTGAAACACTGATTCAGATTTCAAAAGATATCCCCTCTGACTTGCCGTGGATATTGAGAGTTGATGGGCATACCGATAAGCGGCCAATCTCAACGGCACTTTTCCAAAGTAACTGGGAGCTATCCAGCGCGCGTGCAATCAGTGTTGTAAGGTTTTTGATAGAAACAGGCGTTCCTGCAGAACGACTTGCAGCGGCAGGTTTCGGAGAACATCAACCGATTGACCCCGCTGAAAATATTTTCGCGTATAGCCGTAACCGACGAATTGAGATGCGGTTAACGCAGAGGTAGCCTTTTAAACATGTTGCCAGGAAAGCTTAAGATGATGTTTCGAATCTGCCTCATTTTGTCTCTGAGTGTCTTTAGTTTTTACGCGGCAATAGCGGCACCTTTGAAAGTTCCCCTGCGGGATGGTTATCAGTTAGCGGCAGAACTGTTACTTCCGCAAAGCTCAAAAGGGGCGGTTCTTCTTTTACATCAGTGTAACCGTGACCGAAAGATGTGGGCGCCAGTTGTTCGTCTACTTAATGAACGGGCCTTTAGCACGATGACGGTAGACGCGCGCGGTTTTGGTGAAAGTAAATCCGAGCAGTTTAATATTGCTTTGTCTGATGAAGCTTATGACAAAGCAACTGCTCACTTTCCCACTGATGCGCATGATATTTATGGTGTTTGGACCACACAAACCAGTAAGGCAAAAATTCGAGCAGTTGTCGGAGCAAGTTGCGGCGGGGCTATGGCTTCGCGGTTAGCTGGTGATTATAAGGACATTACGGCGCTGGTACTTTTTTCACCAGCCCTTAGGCCATATTGGTTTGAGGAAGAGCGATGGCCACCTCTTCATGCCCGAAAGGAAATGCCTATTTTGGGCATTGTTTCCATTGGTGACACCAACTCATTAATTGGTGTTATGCGGGCTGTAAATGCCTCAGAAGCAGAGCGTACTGAGTTTATCAGGTATAACGGTAGACGCCACGGTGAGCCTTTGTTCGGTTTTGATCCTAGCTTACCAGATAAAATAGCTATTTGGATTGAAGGGGCCCTTCACTAGTTAGGGTTGAGATAAGATAAGCGGATAATTTCTAGCGCTCAAACACTAGAGTGGTGAACCTCTGATTCCAATCTATCAGCTAATGTGGGGGCAGTGATAGCGTTCGAAGAATTACGGTCGGCTTGTAAAACAGATAGTTTTGGATAAAGTAGGGTATTCAAAAAAGTAGGGGAACGTTCATGGATCTTATTCGGATAATCATTGCGATATTACTTCCGCCGCTTGGCGTGTTTTTGCAAGAGGGCTTAGGTAAACACTTTTGGATCAATCTGCTTCTAACGCTGTTTGGTTATATCCCGGGCATCGTTCATGCGGTTTATATAATTGCAAAACGCTAGTTTGGCGTGATTGCGGTCTAGGCTGCAATGCGAGCTGTAGGGTTTTGTACCTGTCATTCAGTTGGTGCGGCCAAGGCGACTGTAGGAATTGAATAAGCGCTATAATAAATTTAGGCAGTTGTAGGGAGTAGGGTGTGACCAATTGGAAACTTATTTGGGCGGCAATGATAGTTGTTGTTTTTGCGACACCGAGTATTGCAGCCACGAATGAAGGTGTGGGAGTAATCGAAGCTCAACACATTGAAAGCCTTACCCAAAAATACCTGAAGCCATCCTATAAGGTGTTGAAGGACTTGCTTTCAATACCAAGTGATGCACATTTTCCTGAGCAGGTGGCGGAGAATGTTGCGTGGATGAACGTTGCGTTTCAGGCGCGTAATTTTGAAACCACCGTTTTAGAGACAGCGGGCCCACCTTTGTTGTTGGCTGAGCGAAAGCTCGCCGGTGCCGATAAAACAGTTCTTATTTATTTGCAGATTGACGGGCAACCGGTGGACCAAAGTAAATGGCACCAGGAAAATGCCTATGTGCCGGTTTTAAAAGAGCAGCGTGATGGAGACTGGCATCAGATTGATTGGGATAATCTGCAACAAGATTTTGACCCTGAATGGCGGGTCTTTGCTCGGGCAGCGTCTGACGCAAAAGGTCCGGTGGCGATGTTCTTGACTGCCCTTGATATTCTGGACGGTGAAAACTTAAGCCAGACACACAATGTGAAAGTTGTGATGGACTTTGAAGAAGAGCTAGGCTCCCCGCATCTCGCCGGCGCCGTGGAAAAATACAAAGATCAATTGGCGGCAGATATGCTGCTTATTTATGATGGGCCTCGCCACACTAGTAACCGGCCAACACTCTATTTCGGTGCACGTGGTATTGTTACCTTAAGCTTAAAGGTGTTTGGGCCGCGGAAACCCCAGCACAGCGGTACATATGGTAATTATGCACCTAATCCGGCGCTTCGGTTGACTCAGTTACTGGCGTCTATGAAGGATGACGATGGCCGTGTCACCATTCCGGGGTTTTATGATGGCATTGTATTGGATGCTGAAACGCGCGCCCTCATTAATGATGTGCCTGATGATGAGCCTGCTATTCTTGCGGCAATGGGTGTGAAGGCACCTGAAAAAGTTGCCGCCACTTATCAAGAGTCGGTGCAATATCCAAGTTTGAGTATTCTGGGGCTTCAAAGTGCGTGGGTTGGAAAACAAGCGCGAACAATTATCCCGGCGTCTGCAACTGCTGAACTAGATATCAGGTTGGTACCGGATAGCAGCGCGGAGCGTTTGGTTGGGCTTGTGCGGCAGCATATTGAAAGCAAAGGCTACCATATTATTGGTGCAGAGGAACCGACGGAAGAGGAGCGGCAACAACATGCAAGGCTCGCCTCATTTAAACATGAGGTTGCCTATCAGGCTTTTCGCACGCCGATGAATTCTGAGGCCGGTAATTGGGTTGCCGCAGCTCTTTATCGGGCTTTTGACGAGCAACCCGTAAAAATTCGTATTGGCGGAGGCTCAATTCCCATCTCCCCGTTTGTGAATAGCTTGAAAATCCCTGCCATCACTGTACCAGCTGTTTTTCCGCAGAATAACCAGCATAGCCCGAACGAAAATTTGCGGCTCGGAAATTATGTTGAGGGGATTAGGGCCTATCTGGCAATTCTGACCCAGCCTTTTGAATAAGGGCTATTGCTCAATCTCTAACATGCTATGAAGCTCCAAAATATAGATAGTGAATAAGATATAGTATGCTTGAAAAACTGACGTCCGTATTTCGGCCGCGAAAGAGTGCTCTGCGTTGCATTGGCGCATACCATAAAGCAGGCACTGTTTGGTTGAATGGTATTTTCAGAGAAGTGGCTGATGAGCTTCAGCTCAGCTTTCTCGAAGTCGAATCCGATACGCTTAAAACTTCCGCCTTTGATGGAAAGGCAATTGCTTTCAATCATAGCTCAAGGTTTCCTGAGTTTATGTTTGAGAGCCCCGTTCTTGGGGTTCGAATTATCCGGGATCCGAGGGATATGGTGATCTCTGGCGCGCATTATCATGGGCGGGGTGTGGAGGCTTGGCTAAATGCAAAACAAGATGTCTTTGGCGGCAGAAGTTACTGCGAAGCGATCAATGCACTGGAAACTGTACAGGAAAAATACCGTTTTGAGATGAAGCACACGGCCAGTTACGTCATGCGACAAATGGTGAATGCGGACCATAATGAGGCATTACATCGTTTCATTGATCAGAATTTTCTCACTATTCGTTATGAAGATTTGATCAATGACCAAGGGTTGGTCGACGTAAAAAAAATCTGCGAAAAACTAGATCTCCAGATCAAAACTGTTGGCCCTGTATTTGTGAAGCACTCTTTGTTCGGCGAGAAGAAGAAAGACAGCAAACACATCCGCTCAGGGAAAACTCAGCAGTGGAAAACTGAGTTTGACAGGCAGACTGCAGAGGAATTTTCCGCGCTGCATCAAGAGGCGCTTGAGGCACTGGGCTATGAAACCAATAGTGACTGGGTTCGGCAGCTATAGCTTTGCCTGATATTAGGTTTTGATAGTGGAAGTGGGCGGCATCAGGGCCGCCCTATCTTGTTTAGGCAGCTTCGCCAAACTGCAAGTCAGCGAGACGTTTATAGAGCCCGCCTTTGGCGATCAGTTCCTCGTGGGTACCTTCCGCAATGATTCTGCCTTCATCAAGAACGATGATGCGGTTGGCTTTTTTAACTGTCGCCAGCCTGTGGGCAATTACAAGCGTCGTACGGCCCTCCATTAGGTGCTCGAGTGCCTCCTGAACCTTAAGTTCGCTTTCGGCGTCCAGCGCGCTTGTGGCTTCGTCTAAGAGCAGGACTGGTGCATCTCGCAAGATAGCGCGTGCGATCGCAAGGCGCTGCTTCTGGCCGCCGGAAAGCCCGGTGCCGCGTTCCCCGAGCATGGTATCAAAGCCGTTAGGTGCTTTTTCGATAAATTCCGTTGCGGCTGCCGCGTCAGCAGCGCTGCGGACTTCCGCATCAGAAGCCCCCGGTCGGCCATACCGGATATTTTCAGCGATCGAATCGGCAAAAATAATCGTTTCCTGAGGCACAAAAGCAATATGTTCCCGGAGGTCAGTTGGTGTCAACTCGCTGATATCGTGCCCGTCTATTTTAACCTTGCCTGACTGAGGATCGTAGAAGCGGAGAAGAAGCTGTAAAACTGTAGATTTACCAGCGCCAGATGGGCCAACAAGCGCAACTGTTTCGCCTGGGTTAACTTTCAGACTGAAGTTCTCAAGGGCTGCAATATCTTGCTTGCTTGGGTAAAGGAAACGTACATTCTCAAATTCGATTTCACCCTTCACTTTGGCGGGTAGCTGCACTGGATTGGTGGGGGCTTTAATTTTTGGTTCGGCGGCTAGAAGCTCGGCCAGACGACCTGCTGCGCCTGCTGCGCGCTGTAGCTCACTATATACTTCAGATAGGGCGGCGAAGGCACCGGCAACAAAAATAGACCGCATGATGAAATCAAGCATTTCGCCACCACTCATTGATCCCGCGGTTACACTTTGCGCACCATTGAAAAGCACCATAGCGATGCCGCTAAAGATAGTGAATATGATGATGAAGGTTAAGAAAGCACGTACTTTAATACGGCGTTTTGCGGCGAGAAAGGCGTGGTCCACGTCAGAACCAAAGCGCTCAGCCTCAAATGTTTCCTGTGTGAACGCCTGTACAATATTGAGTGCGGATAGTGATTCGTTAGCCCTCACGCCGACATCAGCAACTTTATCTTGGCTGGTTCGAGATAAATTACGAACCCGCCGCCCAATGAAGACAATTGCAATCAATAAGGGTGGTATAATTAACGCGATGTAGGACATCAGCTTTGGCGACATTACAAAAAGCCAGATCGTTCCAAAAACGGCGATTAGTATATTACGTGCCCAAACAGAGACACTGGAACCGACGATGGTTTGCACAAGTGTAGTATCTGCAGTTAGCCGTGAAACTATTTCACTTGGCCGATTCTCTTCAAAAAATTCCGGAGATAGGGTGATAAGGCGATTGTAAACAGCCTTCCGGATGTCGGCAACAACCCGTTCACCGAGCCATGTGACAAAATAAAACCTTAGGGCGGTAGCAAGGGCCATTGCGCACACTACGCCAACAAATAACACCATGTAATTGTCGAGAGATTTACCCCCGTCAGCACCAAACATAGTGTCTACAATATCTCCCAGCGCGGTTGGTATTATGAGGACGGTAGTGGCTGCAACTAGCAAGAAGAAAGATGCCATAACCAGCTGAAACTTATATGGTTTTACGAAACTCCATAGGGTTTTTAGATTAACGAGTTTACCTTTTGGTGGCTCGTGTTCCTGGCGGATGGCGCTGTCTGACATAGATGGATTTCCTTAATAACTCTTGCCGCACATATAAGCGCATTGTTCTGTATTTCCAACGTGTGTTTTTCGAACGGAGCAAACTTATTGGGATAAAAAAAGCGGAAGGTTGGTAGAAATGATGGAATCTGTCTTGCCAAGGTCTAAAGTTTCCCCTATACGGACGCCTCGTTTTGGAGATTAGACCAATGAAACAAGATATTCATCCCGAATACCACACTATCAAAGTGGTAATGACTAATGGGGAAACTTTTGAGACTCGTTCTACTTGGGGCTCGGAAGGTGACACTATGAACCTTGAGATCGACCCTAGCTCACATCCTGCGTGGACTGGTGGTACACGTAGTTCTGTTGAGGGTGGCCGTGTGGCTCGCTTTAAACAGCGCTTCGGTGGCGGACTTTCACTCAAGAAATAAGTGTTTATCCATATATAGTTATTTGAAAAGGCGTCCAATGGTTGGACGCCTTTTTCTTTTTTACCCTTGAAGGCGATATCTTCGCTTCCTACATGAGTTTTGTCAGTCGCTGCAATGCAGGGCTGGTGACTAATGAAGGCTTGGCCATGTTGGCGGGCCGCTTGAAACTTGTTGCTTCTGTAGGAGGACTTGAATATGCGTAATTTTGACCTTTCCCCACTAATGCGTAGCAGTGTTGGCTTTGATCATCTAAGTCGTTTAGTTGATTCGGCTCTTTCCAATGATGGTGCCGCTGCTTACCCACCTTATAATATCGAAAAACTGAGCGAAGATGACTATCAAATCACGATGGCTGTCGCTGGGTTTTCCCCTGAGGAATTGAATGTAGTTGTTCAGGAAGGCACTCTTCTAATTGCAGGTCGCGCTTTGGATGAAGAAGGCGAGCGCCGCTTTTTGCATCGAGGTATTGCTAAGCGAGCTTTCGAACGTCGCTTTGAACTCGCTGAAACTATAAAAGTCGGTGATGCACACTTTGAGAATGGGCTGCTTCAAATTGATCTGAGACGTGTGATCCCAGAGCATAAAAAACCTCGTAATATCGAAATTCGCTCAACGGATGCCAAAGTGCGTTCCATTGAGGCCAATGCTGCCTAAGTAGGTAGGTTTTATTTTCTCCCTGACTATCCACGATCTTCGCTGTCGTGAACACTAGCGGGAACCGAATTTCTCTTGAGTTCAGTTCCCGTCTTTTTGCGTTGAAGGGCTTTAATAGTTGCTGCTTTCTTCAAACTGAGGGATGCTATCCAGTGGCTTGATCCAGCTCAGGCGGGATTTCACAAATATCTCCTGATTAACTTGGACAATGCTTGGGTCATCAAGCGACATGGCGTTTATTTCTGCTTCGTGAGGCGCTTGGACACCTTCCCACTTTAAACAGGTTCCGCAGTTCCCGCAAAAGAGCCTAGAAGCCTTTGTGCTTAATGTAACGCTGTTGCTTGGCTTGGAAATCCACTTGAATTGACTTTTGGGAACCACAGTGAATACGGAAAAAGGTGTACCCATATGCTTCTGGCAGTCACGGCAATGGCATGCCAACGTATTCGCATTGGTTAAGTCTATTTCATAGCGTGCGGCACCGCACCTGCAGCCACCTTTGTGTAGGTTTGTCATAATACCCTTTATCTTCATTGTTGGGGCTTCATATTACCCCAATGGTTTGACAGCTTGTGTCAGGATTTAAAAAATGCCTCTGCGGCGTTTTTGCTGCCTTGCTTGGCTTCAATTTCCGCTTCGGTACGTGTGATTTCAACGTTTAACCGTGCGACGCGTTCCTGAAGCTCTTCAACGCTAATTGTAGAGAGGTCTTCTTTTTCTACTTCAGTTACTGGCGTATTCTTTTTGGTCGGTAGGTCATCAAAGTCCATTTGTTTTTCTCCACATCGCATTACATGACATAGTGAATAAATAAGGCTGAAATCAGTGTTTGTCACGTTAGTGGCAGCAAAGAAGGATGAATTGATGCGCGCTGTTGAAATTACGACCCCTGGTGGCCCGGAAGTATTGGAGTTGGTAGTACGAGAGAAACCGAACGCTGGGGTTGGTGAAGTTCTTATAAGAGTGAAAGCGGCGGGAGTGAACCGTCCGGATATAGTGCAACGTTTAGGGCGCTATCCTGCACCGCCAGGGGCATCGGATATCCCGGGTTTGGAGGTGTCGGGTCTGGTTGAAGAGGTTGGGGCAGACGTGGAAGGCCTAAATGTTGGTGATGCTGTATGCGCACTAGTGCCCGGCGGTGGCTATGCCGAGTACTGTGTAGCCCCGATAGAGACTGTTCTGCCTATACCAAAAGATTTATCTTTTGTGGAAGCGGCAGCTATTCCAGAAACTTATTTTACCGTTTGGTCTAATCTTTTTATGCGCGCAGGTTTGCAGAGCGGCGAAAGCTTATTGGTACATGGTGGTTCTTCTGGGATAGGGTCTACGGCTATTCAGCTTGCGAAGGCTTTTGGTGTCCAAGTTTACACAACGGTTGGTAGCAGCGAAAAAGCAGCATTTTGTATTTCTTTGGGCGCTGAGGCTGCATTTAATTACCGAGAAGAAGATTTTGAGGAACAGGTTCTCAAAGTGACAGAAGAACGGGGCGTAGATGTGGTTCTTGATATGGTGGGAGGTTCATATATTAATAAAAATATTGCATGCCTTGCGCCTGATGGCCGCCATGTTTCAATCGCTTTTCTACAAGGCCCAAAGGTTGAAGTGAATATGCTTCCAGTTATGCTGAAGCGGTTGACATTAACGGGCAGTACCCTTCGCCCAAGGGACAACTCTTTTAAAGGTTCCATTGCTTTGGCGCTCCGTCAAAACGTGTGGCCATTGATTGAAAGTGGGAAGCTTGGGCCGGTGATCGATTCTATATTCCCATTTAGTGAGGCTGTAAAAGCCCATGAGTTGATGGAAGTAAGCACTCATATGGGGAAAATTATGCTGTCTTTGGGGGATTGTGACTAGGATTTTACGACACATTAGTATGTACAGGTCCTTTTTGACCTGCTAAAGGTGGGGCAGGGAGGACTTCCTCTCACCCCTTCAAAAAATGTGGTTTCCACAAGGGGCAGGTTGGCGATAGCTGGCCTGGGCTGTGAGGATATCTGTTTAGACGTTAGGAATTTTGGGATGACACAACTTTTAATGCCAATGGCGACAGCGGTATGGCTGGTTGATAATACGGCGCTAACTTTTGCACAAATTGCTGAGTTATGCGGCATTCATGAACTTGAAGTGCAAGGTATTGCTGACGGTACAGTAGGTATCAATATTGTTGGGCAAGACCCAACAGCAAGTGGTCAGCTGACGTGGGACGAAATTAAGAGATGTCAGGCTGATGCATCAGCGTCACTAAAGCTTGAAGAAGATGATGTGCAGGCTGTTACACGCACCAAAGGCCCACGTTACACGCCGGTATCCAAGCGTCAGGATAAACCAGATGCGATTGCTTGGCTCGTTCGCCACCATCCTGAAGTAACAGATTTGCAGATCAGCCGTTTGGTTGGCACGACGAAGCCGACTATTCAGGCAATCCGTGATCGAAGTCATTGGAATATTCAGAATATTCATCCGCATGACCCAGTTGGTCTTGGGTTATGTAAGCAAATTGAGTTGGACGAAGCTGTTCAACTGGCTGCAGAGCGTAAAGCTAAGGCAAGCGGTGCAGCAGAACCTGAAGCAACGCCGGTAGTTGAGGAAATTGCCGTTGTTGAAGAGGTTGTTCCAGTAGTTGAAGAAACAAAGTCTGAAGTGCCGGGTGAAGATGTTCTTGAAGCAGCGCAGGCGCTTTTTGATAAAACGAGCTCTACCTAAATACTGACTTTTAGGTATGTTAAATAAAAAAGCGCGAGAGCTGATGCCTCTCGCGCTTTTTTATTGATTAGAGTTTTTATTCGCTAGTGCGTGACATCGAGCCGCTGCATTTCCTCTTTTATTCGAAGTTTTCGTCTTTTCAACTGCATCAGACGTATGGTGTCTGGGATGGGCCTAGTTTCTTCCTGAGCAATAGTGGTATCGATTTCGGCATGTTTAAGGTTCAAAGATTCTACATGCGTTTGTATGCTCATTCCGAGTGCTCCTTGTTAAGGTGAAAGAACTTAAGTAGCTATTTCATCATCTGATGTAAGCCTTGTCACGGAAAAGATTTACGATTAGCGACTTACCTTGTATCTTCGGATACTTAGCTGCGATCAGTTTTTTGGTGTCAAAAAGGATTTCTCGGAAAAATGTCAAAGACTCGTAACAAACGAATGATAGTCGCGCTCACTGGCGCGAGCGGTGTATGTTACGGCGTTAGGGTTTTAGAACTGTTAAAACAGGCTGAAATTGAATCCCACTTAGTGATGTCCAAGGCCGCAGAACGTACTCTTCACGAGGAGATGAATGTTACTGCTAAGGAGGTGAAAGCTCTCGCTGACGTGAGTTATCCTGCTCAGGATATTGGTGCTGCAATTGCTAGTGGCTCCTTTTTAACAGCCGGTATGATTATCGCACCTTGTTCAATTAAAACTATGGGTGAGATTGCGACAGGGATCACAAGTTCCTTGGTGAGCCGGGCTGCTGATGTTGTGTTGAAGGAACGACGGCGGCTTGTATTGATGGTACGTGAAACGCCGTTGCATACAGGGCATTTGCGTACGATGGTAAAACTATCAGAAATGGGTGCTGTTATTGCCCCTCCAGTACCGTCTTTTTATGCTAAACCAGCGAATATTGATGAAATGGTGACTTATACTGCCGGGCGCGCACTCGACTTGTTTGACGCAGATATCCAAGGCCTTTCTCGTTGGGGGAGTGACAGGTAAAGGTCATTCAATATTTAAATTAAGTTATCTTCTCTCACTTGGTGCAACGTGGTATACAGTTGTCTTAGTAAGGTTTTCGGGGCTGCTCTATGGTTTTCGACGAAGATTCCATTCTTGAAAAAATCGCAACATTATCCGAGGAGCATCGCGATCTCGATGGTGCAATTATGGCTATTCAGAAGACAGGCACTTTTGATTTGCTGCAAGTTCAACGTATGAAAAAGCGTAAATTACTTCTGAAGGATGAAGTTGAAAAATTGCAGAGTATGCTGGTGCCAGACATTATCGCCTGACACATTTGCGCTAGATACATTCGGTACAGCCGTTAGCGGATGTTACCTTCACCTTTGATTTCTTTTTTATTCTCGTACATCGCCTGATCTGCTTTGTTTAAAGCATCTTGAGGTTCATCGCCGGAGCGGAACGTGTATGTGCCAAAAGCTAGGCTCATGCGTACTTGTTCATCACCAAATGTAATTGGGTGCTGGGATATTAGGGTTGCGAGTTCTTGTGCTTTTTGCGCGCCGACATTCTCGTCTGCTTGTGCGAGGATAACCCCAAATTCATCTCCACCAAGGCGGCCAATCACATCAGTGCCGCGTACATGTTCCACAAGAAGGCGAGCTACGTGGTGAAGTGCTTGATCACCTGCTTCATGGCCGTAAGTGTCATTGATTTTTTTCATGTCGTTCAAGTCAATGAACATCAGTGTGGAAGGTGTACCATAGCGTTCAGCGAAGGAAATCATGCGGTTTAGCTCACGTACAAAGGCCCGTCTGTTGGGAACCGGGAGCAAAACATCTGTATCAGCGGTGTCTTCCATTTCACGAAGGCGGCGCTGTGTGGCATCCAAGTCCCTGCGCAGACTATCCACTTCTTCCATTAAGCCCATGATGGCTTGCTGGACGCGTGCGGTCATTTCCTCTGGCGGAATACCAAGGACTTGCACCGTGTCTTCAATACGGCGTGGGGCACTAGAACTTGTTGCGGTACCTGTGCGTTCCGTGCGTTTTGTAGGCTTGGTAGGAGCAGTTCTAACGACGCCTGGTGTGCTGGTTACTTTCATCAATACTCCTGATACGCGCATGCATTTCGCATTTGTTGACCCATTATGAATGCAATATGAATCGTCATGCAAGCTTCTCTTATAAAATAACTGTTTCAAGCACTTCTTGCAAACCCGCTGCACATTTCTATAATGCGCGCTCTTCGGGCAGGTGGTTTTTAAGGCCACCTGTATTTTCGTTAGGTAACAGATGGGCCTTACCATGAGCGAAACGCAGCCAATCATTGGCATTATAATGGGCAGTCAATCCGACTGGCCTACCATGAAGCACGCCGCGAATATTCTTGCAGAATTAGGCATTCCTTTTGAAAGCAAGATTGTTTCTGCACATCGTACGCCGGACCGGCTGTATGATTATGCTAAAGCAGCGAAGGGGCGCGGCCTCAAATGTATTATTGCAGGTGCTGGTGGCGCTGCGCATCTACCTGGGATGACGGCGGCAATGACAGCGCTTCCTGTTTTTGGTGTACCAATTAAATCCAGTACGCTTTCTGGCAAGGATAGTTTGCTGTCTATCGTGCAAATGCCGGGTGGCATCCCTGTTGGCACGCTAGCTATTGGTAAAGCTGGTGCCATCAATGCAGGCTTATTATGCGCTAGCGTAATAGCACTTATGGATGATACCGTCGCTTCGAGACTAGAAGCATGGCGTGCTGCTCAAACCGCGAGTATTGCGGAAGAGCCAGTTGATAGCGAATAGAGTAGTATCATGACAAGAATTGAGCCCGGCAGCACGATCGGTATTTTGGGTGGAGGGCAGCTCGGTCGTATGATTGCTATGGCTGCCGCAAAGTTTGGCTATCGGTGCCATGTGTTTTGTCCCGATGAACGTAGCCCTGCTTTTCATGTGGCCCATGAGGTGACGATTGCGGCTTATGATGACACTGAGGCTCTAGAGAAATTCGCTAGAAGTGTTGATGTAGCTACCTATGAATTCGAAAATGTACCAGCTGATACTGCGAAGTTGGTTGCCAGCATAACGCCGCTTCGGCCTGGGGTGCGGGCGCTTGAGATTACTCAGGATCGCTTGCTTGAAAAAGATTTTCTGAACGAATCAGGCGTGAAGACAGCACCTTATAAAGCGTTTGAAACTGCTGAGGAGTTTGAAGCAGCTTTTGCTGAAATCGGCCGCCCAGCTGTCGCAAAAACACGACGCTTCGGCTATGATGGTAAGGGCCAGTTTATGGTCAAATCACGCCGTGACGTTGAGGCGGTTTTGGAAGTTACTAAGGGTGCTCCCGCTATTCTTGAGGGGTTCATTAAATTTGACCGCGAAATCAGCGTTATCGTTGCGCGCAGCCCGTCTGGAGATGTCGCTGCTTTTCCCGTGAGCGAGAATGTGCACACAAACCATATACTCGATACCACGACAATCCCAGCTGAGATTGGTGACACATTAGAAGCCAAAGCAAAGGTGTTGGCGACAAAAGCGGCGAATGCGCTTGAGTATGTTGGTGTCATGGCGGTTGAGATGTTTGTGAATGATGCCGCAGGTGAGATCGTTGTTAATGAAATCGCACCACGGGTCCATAACAGTGGGCATTGGACTATTGAAGGCGCAGAGACAAGCCAGTTTGAGCAACATGTACGTGCAATATGTGATTTACCGCTAGGCCAAACAGGTGCTTTGGGTAATGTGTTGATGAAAAACTTGTTGGGTAAGGATATCCTCGATGCAGAACAGTATCTTGCTGACCCCAAAGCCCATTATCATCACTACGGAAAGCAAGAGCCGCGCGAGGGCCGGAAGATGGGTCATGTCACATGGGTAGATACGGACACCTAACTGGTATGCAGCTCACATTTGTACGTAAGCTTCAGCATATTTAATCCTCAATAAATTATTTGGAATGTCGGTTGCGCCAAGAGCGGCAGCCTAGACCTAAGCTGAAAAATATGATGATTAGCCATCCAGCTAATATTATTTGTACCATTGTATCTTTTGCCACTGTAAACATCAGTAAATCGAGCTGACCTGTTTGCAGGAATGTCCACTCTCCAGCAGTTTCAGTAGCGAGCAATTCGTTACCCGTTTCCAGCAGAATAAAGCCATCCCCATTTTCAGGGTTTAGGCGAGCAGAGGTATTGATGGCAGGTTCATTTTTCCCGTCGTGACCGATGATAAAATCACCGTTTGGCGTAGGTGCAAAAAGCATTGCGCCCAATCCCCATATATCTGCACCAAAAGAAGTAGCGTGCGGAACTCTCATCATCGCAACAGTTTCTGCTTTTAGGGAATGTCGGCCTATAGGGGCATTTGGGCCCTGATCGAGGTGCGCTTGGATGAAACGTGCCATATCGCCCGCTGATGTGTACAGTGAAGTTGGTGCAAGTCCGGCAAAGCGATAGTGTTGAGCTAAGTCACCTTCCATGTCGTAGAATTCGGCTAGGTTTTTTGTCGTTTCATCAACTTGTTCATAGGTGGTTCTATGCATGCCAAGGGGCTGAAATACTGCCTCTTGCATATATTGTTCAAAGCTTTTCCCTGAAACTTCCTCGATGAGGAGTTGTAATAGTGTGTAACCACCGCCAGAATATTTGAAGGCTGTACCGGGCTCTATACCAACGAGCACCCTGCCATCAGCGTTAGGAGAGGCATCTACAGCTTTGGTTAAGGAAGCTTCGATGGATTGGACTTCGTTAAGTGAGGCGAACCCGCCGTAGCCTAGGCCATCAGTTAAACCAGCAGTATGACTAAGTAGTCTGCGTACTGTCACGCCGTCGTTATCGAATTCGCTGTCTGGAAGTTGCCACCGCGTTAGGTAGCGAGATACTGGCACATCAAGGTCGAGCATACCTTTATCCACAAGGGTCATGACGCCCCATGCAGAGACCCACTTACTGAGGGAAGCGACTTGAAACAATGTGTCTTGATTTACAGGTGTGCCTGCAGAGACATAATGTTCTCCTGTGATTTTTCCATTTTCAAGGACAAGCAAGGCGGCATTGCCTTTTGATGCGTTATCTATGGTTCTTGTGGCTGCGACTGTAAAGGCGGCAGCGTCATTAGTGGGAGCGACCGGAGAATGAAACCATCCGTTGATAGTCGCCGAATAAATAAGGGCTGCCCAGGCGATAAGGCTAGCTACAGGAGCAATGAAAAATTTAAAAAATAAACGCATCAAATCTGTCCTACGGGTCATGGGTTAGCTCACTCTAGTTGAGCCGTGTATTCTATCCATATAGGCAAGCAGTGACGCCTATGCCCGTTAATATCTGTGAACGGTAGCAAATCTCCATCAGGAGGTCAGGGATGTGATGCTCTAAAAATGTCTAGAGGTATCAGTATCCGCCTAACTTTAAATCAGTGAGTGGCGCGCGCTGGTCAGGGAAGGTTATTGGAATAGTACTCACAAAGTGTGGCCTTTTATACTCCGTTAAATGCTCACGGGTATTCAAAAAATATTGCGGGCACCGTAACTCCTCCCCTTCAATCTATGGTTAACTAGCTATAGAGAACCCATGTTGCATGATCAGCTTCAACGCGAAAGTCATACTTTTCAGCAAAGTCGGTGACAATTTTTCTCATGGGGTAGCCCTTGGTACGGTTCCAGTGCCAGTCATCCCCGCAAATATTTGCATTGGGCCATAAGGCGTGGACGGCTTCCAAATCGTCAGGCTTCTTGCCTGCGTCGATGTACGCGAGATCAGGCGTAAATCCAGCCTCTTTTAGGTTAGGAAGTATAGCAGGTGATTCTGCACGAACAGGAATGAAACGTTCTTTGAATTCAGTCAGGTTAGCCAAGGCGGTCGGAAATGGTCCATACTGTTCTACATTGGAGGCAAATTTCTGTTGTACTTCGGGGTCTGGGTACTGGCGTGTTAATACTGGGCGGCCTTCATGCTTGTGGCATTGCTGAACAAGCCAGTCGCTCCATGTATCAACACCAACAAGTTTCAGGTTTGGGTCTATGCTCAGCCAGCGCCGTGCAGAAGCGCCAAGAAAACACCCGATTTCGAGCATAAATTCAGGTTGGCTAACCTTTATAAGTGTATCAATTAAATGACGCCCGCCGCCGCCAAGGGTAAAATCCCATGGGGGTACACCCTCAGTTTCTGGCCAAGGATGTTTGGTGGCTAAAGTCTCAAATGGTGTGTCCGTCATTACTCTTTACTTAGTTACATATTCTCAGTCTAGTTTCGCTTAATGTCACATGCTGGGCATTTATGGTGTGCCATGAATTTAAACGCTTCACGAACGTCGCCCTCATATTGCACTGTACCGCGTCTTGTCAAACCTCCTGACATGAGTGAAAATAATCGAGTTTTACAGTTCCCGCATCTAACCACAAATAGTGTAACGTTTAACCCCACCACTAACCCTACTGCGGCTGCAATAGAATAGGGTGCTATTTCTGGGCTTACTTGTCCTTCCCCCTCTATGGCTACAGTGACCATGAGGGCTATGAAAGAAATGATGGTGAGGCCAAAGGATACAAAGTAAGCAAGGCGAATATTAGAACGTAGTGCTGAACTGGTCATGAATTTACTCTCCTCTAGTAAATTACAACTTTAACGTCTGTAACTCGCCTTGAATACCTTCAAGTTACAAAATTGAGAAGCCAGTTGCTTCCCAGTCTTTGTCAAAGCCAGCTAGGCCGCTTGCAGTAAGCGGGTGATTGAAAAGCTTCTTCATGACATCCCATGGGAATGTCGCAACATCAGCACCAATAAGGGCAGAATCAAGGACATGAACAGGGTGGCGAACAGAGGCAACCAAGATTTCAGTGTCAAAGCCGTAATTATCATAGATTGAGCGAATGTCGTTGATAAGCTCCATGCCGTCAAAGCCAACATCATCATGACGACCAACAAACGGTGAAATGAAGGTCGCACCAGCTTTGGCTGCGAGCAAAGCCTGATTCGCTGAGAAACAAAGTGTTACATTTACCATGATGCCTTCAGCACGAAGGGCCTTACATGTTTTAAGGCCGTCAAGTGTAAGAGGTACTTTTACTGTAATGTTATCTGCGATTTTTGCACATTTAAGGCCTTCTTTCAGCATTGTTTCATGGTCATGTGAAACGGTTTCTGCTGATACCGGGCCATCTACTTCTTTGGCGATTTCTGCAATAACTTCAAAGAAGTCACGGCCAGATTTTTTGATGAGGGATGGATTAGTTGTTACACCGTCAAGCAAGCCTGTGGCGTTTGCTTCGCGAATCTCATCAATATTGGCGGTATCAAGAAAGAACTTCATTTTATGCTCCGTGTGTCCGGCATGGCGGGACATTGGGTTTGGGCCTCGTGATAAACTTAGCGGCTGATAGCAGCTGTGTGCTGCAAGATAAACCGCAATTCACTCCATGCCTATTAAAGATTGCCTCCTTTTGCAATTCCTATAGACAATAGGGGGCGTGTTTGCTCGAAATGGACATACGTGATGTGGGATATAGTATAGTATGGATCAGCAGGCTTTAGGGCTCGGTATTGAAGAACAAGAGAACGGTAAGCGCGTGAAAGTGTTGCTGCCGTTGCCGCTTGCGGGGCCGCTTGATTATTGCATTGCTGACGGTGATGATGTTCCAATGCCTGGTTCTGTTGTTGAAGTGCCGCTTGGGGCACGCACTGTAGCCGGTGTGGTATGGGATGGTCCTAGTACTCAGAACACCAAAAAAGTTGCTTTTAAAAAATTAAAGCCGATTGCAGGCTTGATAAAACTACCGCCCCTCGGGTCAGGTCTTAGACGTTTTGTTGATTGGGTGTCTGCATATACGCTCGCGAACCAAGGGGCTGTTCTGCGGATGTGCTTGTCTTCGCCCGCAGCGCTTAAGCCTGTTCCGACGGCACGCCATTATATTCTTCAAAAAGCAATGCCTGAGGGGCTGCGCCTAACACCAGCGCGGACAGCTGTACTCCAGCTTCTCGCTGATGGAATACCCCGTACGGCAAGTGAAATTGCAGAGCTTGCTGATGTTGGTGCGGCTGTTGTGCGCGGGCTTGAAAAAGCAGATGGACTTGCGGTGCTTGAGTTATCTGTTGATCAACCGTTTCAGGCACCTGCCTTAGACGTAGACGGTCCTATTTTGTCTGCGGAACAAGAAACAGCGGCAAAGGCGATTCGTGATAAAGTTTTGGAAGGCGGTTTTGCGCCTTTCTTACTAGATGGGGTTACAGGGTCTGGTAAAACAGAGGTTTATTTAGAGGGCCTTGTTGAGGCGTTAAAGCAGGATGGTGCACAGGTCCTTGTGCTGGTTCCGGAAATTACCCTTACATCTCAGTGGCTTGATCGTTTTGAGAGGCGCTTTGGTGTTGCGCCGGTCGTGTGGCACTCAGAAATCGGGCAGGCAGGCAGGCGGCGTGCTTGGCGCGCGGTAGCAAACGGTGAAGCACGGGTGGTCGTTGGTGCTCGCTCAGCGCTCTTTTTACCGTTTCAGAATTTGGCTTTTATTACAGTAGATGAGGAGCATGACCCGTCTTTCAAGCAAGAAGAGGGCGTGTTGTATCATGCGCGCGACATGGCAATTGTACGGGCAAAGTTGGCGGGTTGCCCGATTGTTTTGGCAAGCGCAACGCCGTCACTTGAGACGCTCGTAAACGCAGAAGCTGGACGATATCAAACACTTAAGATGCGCGAGCGGCACGGCGGCGCCTTGTTGCCGGAGATGAACGCCATTGATATGCGCGTGGAACCACCTGATGCAGGCACATGGTTATCGCCGCTTCTTATAAAGGAAATGGAGAAAACCCTCGCGGCGGGGGAGCAGGTAATGCTGTTCCTAAACCGGCGTGGATATGCGCCCCTAACGTTATGTCGTACATGCGGCCACAGAATTGAATGCCCAAGTTGTTCGGCGTGGCTCGTGGAGCATCGTTTCCGCAGGGAACTTCAATGCCATCACTGCGGTCATACAGAACATGTGCCTGAGGTGTGCCCCCAGTGTGACAATGCTGAGACTCTGGTCGCTTGTGGCCCGGGCGTTGAGCGCATGTTCGAGGAAGTAACCCATCGCTTCCCGAATGCACGGGTTTCCGTGATGACAAGTGACACGATGACAAGCACCTCACAAACCGCGGCGGTGGTTTCTGAAATTGCGAGTGGGCATTTGGATATTGTAATCGG
>CAXBKT010000024.1:0-29706 GCA_963976155.1 uncultured Kordiimonadaceae bacterium
CTTCACGCGACATTTCTGACGCAGTATCAGATGCTGGCGTTAAGGTAACCCGTTCGCAAGTTGTTCTGGACCGCGCTATCAAAACAGTTGGTCTACACGATGTAGTAATTCGTCTGCACCCAGAAGTAACTGTAACTGTTGTTGTAAATATTGCTCGCTCTGCTGACGAAGCAGAAACGCAGTTCTCAACAGGTTCAGCAGTTCTTGCAAATGATGGTTTTGATGCGGACGACGAGTTCGTTGAAGAAGTTGCAGAAGAAGAAGTAGCTGAAGAAGCTGCTGCTGATGAAACTGAAGAAGAAGCTGTAGAAGCTTAGTCTTTAAGGGAAAACAGTATTTAAAAGGCGGCTTTCGGGCCGCCTTTTTTATTATGCCTATATAGCCATTCATTTATTCCCCCTCCCAACAAGGCAAGTTGTCCCCATAGTTATCCACCTGTGGATAAAACAATGGGGACAAAAGTATTTTCGCTATTGAGTAGCTTGCAATAACTACTATGTTCCTGATCTGCGTCCTTACCAGAAGGGCAGCATAAGAAATTAAAGGGTTACAGGGTGGAAGCTTTCAATACACAACCAGCAAATGATAGGCAATCAGAGCTGGGGTACCGCCAACCGCCCCATAACCTGGAAGCAGAACAAGCCCTTTTGGGTTCAATTCTCGTAAACAATGAAGCAGCCCAAAAAGTTCAAGGCTTTTTAATGCCTGAACATTTTTTTGAACCGGTTCATGCACGCATTTACGAATCTGTCCTCAAACTTATGGATAAAAACCAAATTGCCGACCCAGTAAAACTTAAGCCCTATTTCGAACACGACGAGGCACTGGCCGATGTTGGCGGTGCCCAGTATTTGGTACGTCTGGCTGCTTCCGCAGCGACAATCATTAATGCTGAAGACTATGGTCGGACCATTTATGACTTAGCGATGCGTCGCTCACTGATTCAAATTGGTGAGCAAATGGTCAACGAAGCTTATGATTCTCCCATTGATGCTGAAGCGTCTGAGCAAATATCAGATGCGGAAAAACAGCTTTTTGACCTCGCTGAACTTGGTCAAGCAGAAACCGGCGCGCAGACTTTTTCAAAAGCCCTCAAAATAGCCGTAGAAAACATTGAGAATGCCTACAAAGACCCCGATAGCCTTTCCGGTGTTACGACAGGTCTAACTCGCCTCAATGACAAAATTGGCGGCATGCATAACTCTGACCTTATGATTCTCGCCGGACGTCCTGCAATGGGTAAAACAGCGCTTGCGACAAATATCGCGTTTAATGCTGCAGAACGATACGCCCAAGACAAGCTTGCCGGCGTTGATATGGAGCGATCTAAAGGTGCTGTTGTTTGCTTCTTCAGTTTAGAGATGTCAGCCGACCAGCTAGCGGCTCGTATTCTCTGATATCGCGAACCGTTATTATGACGGCCCTAACCCCATTCAATCACACGCGATGCGCCAAGGTAAATTGAATGAAGCCGAGTTTGAAGCAATTGCACGCGCCGCCGTTGCCCTCGAAGATGTGCCTCTTTTCATTGACGACACGCCAGCACTAACCATCGCGGGACTACGTACAAGGGCACGCCGCCTGAAGCGCCAACATAATCTTGGCATGATTGTGGTCGATTACCTTCAGCTGCTGCGTGGTAGCAACAAACCTGGTGGATCAGAGAACCGTGTGCAAGAAATTTCAGAAATTACACGCGGACTCAAGGGTTTAGCAAAAGAACTTCATATTCCTGTTATGGCGCTATCTCAGCTTAGCCGTCAGGTTGAGCAGCGTGAAAACAAACGCCCGATGCTGTCTGACCTTCGTGAATCTGGTTCGATTGAGCAAGATGCAGATATGGTAATGTTCGTGTTCCGTGAAGAATATTATATGGAAAAGGAACAACCATCTGAGAGCGACCAAACCAAGCATGTTGAGTGGCAAGCTCAAATGACGGCACTATACGGGAAGGCCGAACTCATTATCGGTAAACAGCGTCACGGCCCTGTTGGAACCGTGCAGCTCGCGTTTGAAA
The DNA here is from genome assembly GCA_963976155.1 of uncultured Kordiimonadaceae bacterium. Taxonomy (GTDB): domain Bacteria; phylum Pseudomonadota; class Alphaproteobacteria; order Sphingomonadales; family Kordiimonadaceae; genus Kordiimonas. Next base: position 2,018 of record CAXBKT010000024.1, read on the forward strand.
AAGAGTTCACACGCTTCTCAGATTTGGCCGACGAAGATCATTTACCTGAACGATTTGAATAAAGTTACTTGGTAAGCAGGCTTATAGATTCTTTACTAAAGTGTTGTTTCCTATGTATTTATGAACTCGGAATCCAGTAGGCACGCTAGCTTAAAGTCCTAGTATATTCTTTGTGATTTTTGGTAAAGTCAGCCTTGCTCCATTTAGGCTTTCATCCACCATTAGTTGACAGCCGAGGCGTGATGTAGCTTTCAAGCCGGCGGCGAGGTCGAGCATCTCTTCTTCCTCCTCGCTAGCAGGGCATAGTTTGTTAAAGTGGTCTTTATCCAAAATGACATGGCAGGTTGAACACGCCATATTGCCCTCACAGGCGCCTTCAATATCAATGCCTTGTTCCTGAGCGAGCTGTAACACTGTTACGCCTGTCTCTGTCTCAACACTAACTTCACTGCCATCAGCTTTAACAAATGTGACACAAACAAAACTCATGGCTTCAGACCTCCTAGTGCAGTCACTGCTTCTGTGATTTCAGCAACAGCGAAATCAATTTCATCATCGGTAGTGAAGCGACCAATACCAATGCGCAGTGAAGACTTGGCATTTTTGTTACTTCTGCCTATTGCCTCAAGAACATAAGAAGGACCACTGACTGCCGACGCACAAGCAGCGCCGCTTGAAACAGCTAAGTTTCTTATGGATGATACAAGAAGGTCGCCGTCTATTCCGGGGAAACTAATGTTTATGTTCCCAGCCCAGCGTTTTTCTGCATGACCGTTAAGCAAAGTCCCAGAAATATTCTCAGTAAGTGACGAAATAAGTCGCTTTGCCATTGTGGCCAGCCTGTCCTGTTCCGGTACCATCTCAGCCTCAGCGATTTCAGCGGCAGCGCCCATTCCAACAACAAGCATTGGCGCCTGTGTACCTGACCGAAGGCCTTTTTCTTGCCCCCCGCCGGACATTTGCGCGGTCAGTGCAGTATGTCTCCCTGCCCGCTTGTACAAAGCTCCTACACCTTTTGGTCCGTATAGTTTGTGTCCAGAAATACTCATAAAGTCGATAGCCAAATCGTCTACGTTTAAATAGACTTTTCCATAAGCTTGGGCAGCATCTGTGTGGAACAAGGCACCTTTGGCCTTTATTATCGCACCTATTTCTTTCATTGGCTGAATAACGCCGATTTCATTATTCACTGCCATAATAGATACCATCGCGGTATTTTCCGTAACTGTGTCTTCCAGCTGGTTAAGGTCAATCAGGCCCTCATTATCGACAGGTAGAACTGTAAGTTCATACCCAAGTCGCCTACAATATAGGGCAGCCTCAAGAACACATTTATGCTCCGTTGCGACAGTTATGAGATGTGGTTTCTTTTCCCCCCATACATCCATAACGCCCTTGATAACCATGTTGTTGGCTTCAGTAGCTCCGGAAACGAAAACTATTTCACTCTCACCCGCTCCGACTACATTCGCGACCTTCTCACGTGCGACATCCAGTGCAGCCTCAGCTTCCCACCCAAAACTGTGTGTACTGGAATGCGGATTTCCAAATTTGTCAGTAAGATATGGCATCATGCGATCAAGAACACGCTTGTCGAGTGGTGTAGTTGCTTGATAATCTAAGTAAACTGGTTGCTTCACTTAGTTAGCCTTTCTTGCCTGCACGCTCATATAATTTTCCCCAAGCAGCAACAAACGCATCAATATCGGATGGTTGGCTATTGTAGCCAAGAGAGATCCGAATCGAACTTTCTGCCACTTCATCGGAATAGCCCATAGCAGAAAGCACATGGGACACTTTCACCTTCCCAGACGAGCAAGCAGAACCTGAAGAAAGACAAATACCGGCGAGATCAAAATGCATTACTTGAGTTTCACCCTTAACACCCGGCATCGCTATACAGCTGGTATTTGACAGGCGGTCAGCACCCTCTGCCAATATTATAGCTTCATTGCTAATGGCTCTAATTCTCTGCTCGAGTTCGTCGCGCATTTCCGACACTGCTTTAGCACCCGCCAGACCTACTAGAGCTTCATAAGCTGCAACACCAAAACCGGCGATGCCCGCGACATTCTCTGTCCCAGATCGCCGACCGAGTTCTTGACCTCCACCAACCACAAGCGGCTTTAGCGGTGCAGTCGGTGCCAGCACAACCGCCCCTAGTCCTTGCGGGCCACCAATTTTATGGCTCGAGAGAGTTAAATAATCTGCGCCAAGCGTCTTCATATCAATATTCAATTTACCGGCGGCTTGAATAGCGTCTGTATGAACACGGGCATTATATTCTCTAGCAATCTCCACAACTCGTTTAACTGGCTGTAGCGCTCCGACTTCATTATTGGCCATCATGACAGAGACAAGGGCTGGTGAAGGGGCTTCTTCCAGTAAGGACTGAAGATGAGCCAAATCAACAACACCGTTCGCATCAGTATGCAGGCTGAAAACTGGAATCTCTGCTCTTTTGGCGGAAGCCAAAACGCTATCGTGCTCAATTGCTGAAACAATGAGGCTTGCGGCCCCTGATCCACGAATAACTGTGTTATTGGCTTCCGTACCGCCACCACAGAACATAACGTCGCGTGGCCGGCAGCCAGCAAGGGCGGCAATTTTAGTGCGCGCCTCTTCAGCCGTGGCCTTTGCTATCCGACCAGCACTATGAACCGACGATGGATTCCCAACTACTCCCATTACCGAGGTCACAGTATCAATCACTGCGCTTCGAATCGGCGATGTAGCATTATAATCTAGATAAACTTTGCTTTTCATAGTGGCTCACTTAAGGACAATTTCACTGGCATTCAATTCTATTTTGCCAGTCTATGGCAAGTTTACTTGCGAAACAGCGTAAAAATTCGGTATACCGTTGCAAACATTATGCGATTGTGCGACCACGCACTTTAACCATAAGCGCGGAAAAAGAACCTCTTTATGCCTGAAATTATTTTCAATGGCCCAGCTGGCCGCCTCGAAGGTCGATACCAGCCAGGTAAAACTGAAACGTCTCCTGTTGCTCTTATCCTCCATCCCCACCCACAGTATGGTGGCACTATGGACAATAAAGTTGCTTATTATCTATTCCACGCCTTCACCATGCGTGGCTTTGCGACACTCCGAATCAACTTTCGCGGTGTTGGCAGAAGCCAAGGTGAATTTGATAATGGTATTGGCGAACTTTCAGATGCGGCCTCTGCACTTGATTGGCTTCAGTCAATGAATCCTAACGCGACAGGGTCTTGGGTGGCAGGGTTTTCTTTTGGTGCTTGGATTGGCATGCAGCTTTTGATGCGCCGTCCTGAAATACAAGGGTTTATCTCGATTGCGCCGCCAGCAAATCTTTATGACTTCTCGTTCCTTGCGCCTTGCCCATCCTCTGGACTGATTGTGCAGGCTGATAACGACGACCTTGTGACGCCTATTTCTGTCCATAAATTAGTTGAGAAGCTCAAAACACAAAAAGCAATTACGATTAACCATGATATTATCAAGGGGGCTAATCACTTCTTTGAATCTGAGCTTCCAGCACTCATGTCTTCAGTAAATACATATCTGAATATGCGCCTTAGCGGGTCATAAAAAAAACCGTTAAACAGTTAGAAAAGCGCCGCATGTTAGCGGCGTTTTTTGATTCCAACTGGTTTATGCAGCACCCCACCTTTTGTTGGTGCATCGCAGCCTGTTGTTGAAGGGAATGTAAGAGGCAAGTCCCTGACAGAACGCACTGCAAGGTATGCGAAAGCCTCTGCCTCAAGCGCGTCACCACGCCACCCCAAATTCTCAACAGGATTCACAAGCGTAGGCAGTCTTCTCCTCAAACGACGCATTAATGTATTATTTAGCCGACCACCCCCACAAACATACCAAGCCTCCGGTGGTTTAGGGAAATGGCTTTGTGCGGCAACAATAGATTCAATCACAAAATCAGTTAATGTTGCGGAGCCATCCTCAGGCGATAGGCCTCGCACAGCTTGAATACTAAAATCATCCCGGTCGAGTGTTTTGGGTGGGGTTTCATCAAAATATTGGGAAGCCATCATTCCCACCACAATTTCTTCGTGGCTAATGCCTCGCGCAGCCAAATTACCATCAATGTCGCAAGGCTCGCCGGTGTGAATTTGTGCCCAATCGTCCAGCATTGCATTCCCTGGCCCTGTATCAAACGCCACAATACGAGGGTTTTCATCATCGCCTTCAAATGAAATCCAGCTGACATTTGCAACCCCGCCAATATTTAGAATAGCAACAGTGTCGTGCTTGCGCTCTCTGCGCAGTAAAGCTGCGTGATACAATGGCACCAATGGCGCGCCTTCGCCACCTGCAGCTACATCTGCCGCCCTAAAATCATTGACAACGGGTATACCTGTTCTTCCCGCCAAACGGCCACCATCGCCGATTTGCCAGGTCCAACCCTTATCAGGACGGTGGGTTAATGTTTGACCGTGAAAACCTATTAAGTCCACTTCATGTGGTTTTTGGCCTGTAACTGACAGTACTTCTTCAACAGCGTGTGCGTTCCAATCCGTTAGTTCTTGTTCCAAACTTCTAATACTATCCGGTGCATCTTTTGGACTAACGCATCTGGAAGCAGAGTCTAGGCCATTTTTTATGCGTTCACGTACATCTGCCGGAAATGAGACTGTGAGGGATGGGCCCAAGCGTTCGATATTTACCCCGTCGGTAAGAATCATTGCAGCATCTACACCATCCATAGATGTGCCGCTCATGAGACCCACTACACACCTAATTCCCCCCGATTCACCAAAAACAGACATAAAATACCTTACAATTACGCAAAAATGGCCGAGTTAGCCTTTGTCTTTGCCCTACCCTATGGTACATCAGCCCGCTCTTGAAATAGTTAATTTGGCAACTGGCCTATTTTGCTGAACTAGGAAGAATAATGACAAAACTGAAATCGGAATTCCTTCAGATACTTACTGAACGCGACTTTATTCATCAAGCAACAGACTTGGAAGCGCTTGATCAAAAAATGTCAGAAGGCCCGATTTCAGCCTATATCGGCTTTGATTGCACCGCCCGGTCACTCCATGTCGGCAGCTTGGTGCAGATAATGATGCTTCGCTGGCTTCAAAAATCCGGCCATAAGCCAATCGTTCTCATGGGCGGCGGTACAAGTAAAATTGGCGACCCATCTGGTAGAGACGAATCACGCCAACTCATGACAACGGAAATCATCGAAGATAACATGCTTGGTATCCGTACGATTTTCGATCGTTTGCTTACTTTTGGCGATGGCAAAACCGACGCTGCAATGGTTAATAATGCCGACTGGCTTGATAGCCTCAAGTATATTGAATTTTTGCGTGATATTGGCCCACATTTTACCATCAACCGGATGATGACATTTGATAGTGTGAAGCTTAGGCTCGACCGTGAACAACCTCTGACATTCCTTGAGTTTAACTACATGATTCTTCAAGCATACGACTTCATGGAACTTGGGAAGCGCCATAATTGTCTATTGCAGATGGGCGGCTCCGACCAGTGGGGTAATATTGTCAATGGGATGGAGCTTGCTAGACGCGTATCCAGCCAACATCTATTTGGCCTTACAACACCACTTATTACCACTGCTGACGGTAAAAAAATGGGCAAAACCGCCTCTGGTGCCGTATGGCTTAATGAAGACCATCTTCCCTCCTACGATTACTGGCAATTCTGGCGTAACACGCAAGATGCCGACGTTGGGAAATTCATGCGCCTCTTTACCGAAATACCAATGGATGAAATTGCCCGATACGAAGCTCTTGAAGGCTCAGAAATAAACGAAGCAAAAATTATACTAGCAAATGCTGCGACAGAACTTTGCCGAGGCTTAGAGGCTGCAAAAGGCGCCGAAGCAACAGCCAAAGAAACCTTCGAAGAAGGCGGGGCTGGAGCCGATCTACCTACCGTGCAAGTTGCAAGCAGCAGCTTAGATGCTGGGATCAATATCGTCGACTTATATATAGAAGCTGGCCTAGGAGCATCAAAAGGCGAAGTTAGGCGTTTAATTAAACAAGGTGGCGCTAAAATCAACGATGTAAAAGTGGAAAGTGAAGAAACTATCGTCACTCGGGATGCATTACAAGAGGGACAGATTAAGCTTTCTGCAGGCAAGAAACGGCACGCGCTTGTGCAAACAAGCTAGTCGTATTCACTAATGCTTAAATCCAAGTAAGAGGCGACTTGAAACTATTTTCCGTCGCCTTTTTCACCCTCTGGTTTAGAGAGGTCTTCATCGATTGGTTTCGCATCTACGGGCACTTCAACATCAGAAACTTTGCCTTTTCTTCCTTCGAATAAAATTCTTAAAAACCCTGGCGCTAACCCCGACAAAGCATTGATTGCCACATCAGGTTCTTCGGTTGACCCTTTGACCCTATAAGTTACACCAAACAGACCTTTCCCAGCTCCACCAGAAAACAGAGAGCCTACTAGTGGAATTTTGCCAAGTAAGGAGTTCAGTCCATAAGCTGGCACAACAACCCCATTTACATTAATTTTGCCCTCAGTTGTCTGTATTTGGCCTTCCATGGTCATGCCGAGTGAGGGGCCATTTGCTTTCATCCCAGAGATATCCAAAAGGCCGTTAACATAAGAGAAAGGAAACTCTACAATGTCCAGCTCAATGGCGCCGTCCTCCAGATAGCCATCTAGCCCACTAACAACACCTTCGGTTACCTCTGCGCTTAAGGTGCTTTTTGCGATCAAACTTGTATCTTTAACCGACAGCGAACCAGTTAAAGTAAGAGTGTCGCCCCAACTATCCGTCACACCGTCTAAGGTGAGCGCGCCACCTTTCATATGAGCGAATAACCCAAGCCCTCTGAGAAGCTGTCCGGCATTGTTAGTTTGCGCCCTAAGAGGCCTTAAATCTGCATTACCATCACCAAGAACAATTGAGGTCGTGCCACCTTCATCCTCTGCCCTAAAATTAAGCACTTCTGGCTCGCCATTTTTAAATAAAAGCTTCAAATCTGCAGCTCTCAAAACTTCACCATTTTGAAGCCTGAGTGTATCTGCATGTAAAAGCAGATCAAAGTCCACAGGTGTCCCTCCGCTTTCTGTATCACTTTCGGGCCTGTTATTCTCCGTGACCGAAGTTCGGCTAAGAATAGGGCCCGCATCAAACACTTCTGCCGATGCAACCACTTTAAGCGGCATAGGCCCTGCCTTACTCAGCGTAGCCATCAGCTTATTTTTTCCAAGCCGCGTTGCTGTAACCTTTCCTGAATAGGAGCCCTGCCCATCTGCGCCAAATTCGAAGTTTGCCGTGAGATCAATATCCTCGCCGGTCACTATCAAGGGGACTAGTTTTACTTTTCCCTCACTTAGATCAATTGTACCGTTCACCGAAGCAGGAGAAGAAGGAGGCTTCACCCAGCCCATAGGTGATACCATCAGCTGTGCATCTGAAGTATCTGATGAAAAATACCCAACACGAAATTTTAAATTCCTTCCAAGGAAAGTCGCCTCGGTTCTCGTATAGCCTTTCAGATAATCAGAAACATCTAAACCAAGCGCTGCAATATCGCCTTCATTTGGTGAACCACTCATCACCAGTAAACTTGTATCAGCTGTAGGGTCTGCACGGCCTTTAGCAAAATCTTCTCGCCAATAGAGCTCCATTGGTACGCCGTTTATATCTCCAAAACCTGATGTAGTTAGTTCATCACCGTTCACTGATAATGTAAGATCAGCGTTCCTTAACCCCTCACCACCCAGCAAATTCTGGACGCCGCCAGCTTTAATATAAGCCGTCACATCAAATGTGACCGAATCCTTTGGTGGACTTTTTACTAGAGGCAAAACCAGTTTCGCCTCTACTCGAGCTGTACCGGTTAGCCGATCAAGATCCATCTCAATCTTATCGCTAATAAAAACAGGCTTTCTATCAACGAGATCAAAAAGTTTACGCACAGGTCCTTCAACGTTTAGGTCAAATGTACCCATGGCACCCTCCCGAATATGAATATTCTCCATATGGGCAACCGAACCGCCGACAGGCATGTTCATAACAGTGCCGCTGCTTACAAACACATCGAACGACTGCCGAGTTAGCACTGCCCGCCCTCGTACATTTTTGAGTTCCGGCATCGTCCTTACATAGAAAGTGTCTACATCAGTGACATCAAATGTTAATTGGTAGAGACTGTTATTTGGATATGGTGTCGTTCCATCAGGGTTCATTTGAATATTAAACTCAACATTTTCAGTGGTACCACCAATCATATGATCGTCTACCCACGCTCGAGCACCTCTAGGGCGACCATCTGGATGCACCCGGATTGGCCAATATTTTTTGACATCAGAAACACTAGTTTGGTCGAGTTTTAATCCAACTTGTATTCCAGCCTGATCTTGCCCGTCCTCCCAGTATAGAAGGCCGTCGCCAGTCACGCGGTTATCCCCAAGAACCAACTCAACCTCTGTGAGGGATACTTGGTCCTCCAAGACGTTTAAAGCACCCGCAATAATGCCGTAGTTAACAACAGCTTGTTCAGGATAAGCCACTTTATGATACAAATAGCCTTCACCAATCGTCAGCTCAAACTTCGCACCTCTAAGGCCTTCGTCGGAGGAAAGACTTAGCTCCAAGTCTAGTCCCAGTGGAAAGTTCAAATAGCTGAAGAACTCCGGCAGTTGCATCCCCTTAGTTATTGAAGTTATGGATACATCTCGAACTGACACATCCAAAGATAGCTCGCCTACATCCGGTTCGGCTTCACCAGATAGCCCCACCCGCGTTAGCTGGTCTGCAATCAAAGCATCAACTTGTGCCGACACATTTAACTTTTGATCGTGGTGATCCAACCTCAAAGTAGGCATAGCCAATGACAAAGCTGGCAACCCTTCCCCGCGGACGATATCAACAGCGACATTATTAAGATATACCCCCTCAAGCCTGGGGGCATTCTTTAATAACCTAGTTGTAAAGCGGCTAAAAGCTTCTGTAACAGGCCTGAAAACTTCTGGCCGAGGAGGTCCATCCCAACGAAAAAGAGCATCAAAGCTATTGTCGCTGGTCGCATCACTAAAGCCTGCCAAATCGGTTACAACAATTTTAGGTCTATCAACATGTATCGATGAAATCCCCGCTGATCCAAATAGACTAACAAAGGAAACATCCACTCTAATTTGTGGAATACTCGCGTTTAGCCTATCACGGCGATCAACCAACTGAATGTTATCAATTGCGATCCATGGCTTTACAGAGCGCCAATCCCAGCCGACTTTTGCGGTCTGATAAGACACATCCCAACCCGGCAAAAAGCTTGCTGTCTGCCGTTCTATAACCGGTGTTGCAAAACCTAAATCAAGCGGTGCGTAAAAAATGCGTGCAAAAAATATGCATGTCATCAAGACTAGCGCGGTGAGCACCCAGACACCCGTCCGACATACAAAATCAAAAAATCTTTTTAAAAGACTTACCAATTGCAATGGAAGACCCTTGATTTGCCTCTATAAGACATAAACACTAATACTCGTACTGCACCAATTGTGGAAAGCCTATTATGCCAACTATGACTGAACCTTATCCTTTACCCTATAATAAGGAAAAAGCTGTCGAAATTTGGGCAATCCTCGAACAAAATGCTATCGAGACAGGTAAACCACTCCCCAATAAAGACTTACACGATGCAGTGGTTGGAAACAGCCCTTTTCTTGCAAATATAATTGAAAGTTTACCAGAACTTGGGGCTACTTACTTATCTGGAAATGCTTATTCTCATTTAGAACAGCTCCTCATAGAGCTAGACGCGCCCAGACCTGACAAGGAGACGTCTGAGCAACTAATGGCCTACCTCCGTCAAGCCAAAGCCAAAATAAGCCTTCTAACAGCAATTGCAGATGTGTCTGGAGCATGGGGGTTAAACGAAGTAACTTCAGCCCTCAGTCAGTTTGCGGATATAAGTCTCCAGATTACCCTAGGCCATCTCTTTCATGCGCGAATGAAAGCTGGTGAACTACCTTGGCCATCAGATTGTGAAGAACCAGCCTCCAGAAAACTTATAGAAAAAACTGGGTATTTTGTACTTGGCATGGGGAAGCTGGGGGCAAATGAACTTAATTATTCGTCTGATATAGATTTGATCGTTCTATATGACCCTTCTCGTATTGCTTATCAGGGGAGAAAGACACTCGCACAGTGTTTTATCAAAATTACTCAAGACCTAGTTCAAATAATGGATAAACGAACCATGCACGGCTACGTTTTCCGAATGGACTTGAGACTCCGCCCTGATCCTGGCGCAACGCCTGTAGCACTGACGGTGAACGCGGCTGAAAGCTATTACCATTCTATGGCTGTAAATTGGGAGCGCTCTGCCATGATCAAAGCTCGTGTTGTCGCGGGTGATTGGGGAGCAGGCAGAACGTTCCTTGCTCATATGTCCAGTTGGGTATGGAGGCGTAGTATGGATTTTGTTGCCCTGCGGGATATAGCGGCCATTAAAAACCAAATAAATCACCATTATGATCAAAAAGAAGAAATCGGCCCTGAGTATAACGTAAAGCTTGGTTATGGTGGTATTCGCGAAATCGAGTTCTACGCACAAATTAATCAACTTCTTCATGCTGGCCGGCACCCAAACCTGAGAATTCGCCCTACGTTGGAAGCTTTGCAGGTTCTTGCGAACCTTGAAATAATTAGTCAAGAAAACTGTCACACCTTCCACCAAGCTTATGTTTATTTTCGACGCCTAGAGCATCGCTTACAGATGGTTCATGATGCACAAACCCATGAATTACCTAAAACCACTGCAGAAATTGAGCATATTGCAATTTTTATGGGGTATGAACGATCAGAGGTATTGCTTGAGGAAATAAGGTATCACTCTTCCAAAGTCTCAAAGCTTTATAACGAGCTTTTACCAGAAACAACTTTAGAAATCAGTGCACAGTTAGAGGGCAAAAAACTCATCAGCCTTTTAACAGGCTATGATTTTTCAGACCCAGTCGCCTCAGCCAAACTAATTGCCGGTTGGCGACGAGGTCGTTATAGAGCGGTTCGCACCGATAAAGCAAAGAATCTATTGGACCAATCTCTGCCTAAATTGTTGGCAGCTTTTGCAAAAACTCACGACCCCTCGGCAGCACTTATTCGTTTTGATATATTTATTTCAAAACTACCCGCGGGTGTTCAGGTTTTTTCATTACTGCAAGCAAACCCATCTTTATTCAAGCTATTAGCCCGTATCATGGGCCTAGCGCCTGCTTTAGCCGATATTCTCGCGAAGAAGCCTGATCTATGGGACATGCTACTAGAGCCCTCCTTTTTCTCACCACTTGAAGAGGAAGAGTATCTCACGCAGCAACTTCAAACACTTTTCAGCAGTGCCCGAGATTTTCAGGACACCCTAGATTTAGTTCGCCGATTTGTAGCAGAGCAGAAATTCAGAACGGGTATCCATCTAATGGAAGGATTAGCAGATGTTGAAGAAACAGGTTCCAGCCTGACACAAATTGCGGATGTTGCGCTAAAGTGCCTCATTCCAGAAGTGACATCAGAGTTCCAGATAAACCACGGCGAGTTTCCAGGTGGTGGTATAGCCGTTCTAGCCATGGGTAAATACGGTGGACGAGAACTGACCCATACCTCAGATCTAGATATTGTATTTTTATATCACTGTGAGGATATGAAAGCCGTTTCAGACGGCAAAAAACCTCTAGCCCCTAGCCAATATTTCTCAAGACTGGGCCAACACATAATCACAGCAGTCACGGCCCTAACACCAGAAGGACGTCTATTTGAGGTGGATACTCGTTTACGTCCTTCGGGCAGCCAAGGCCCATTAGTTGTAACCCTTAAGACCTTTGAAGACTATTATGCTAATTCCGCATGGACTTGGGAACATATGGCCCTCACCCGTGCACGTGTCATTTTGGCACCAAGTAGAATGAAGCCGTTATTGACTGCGGCAGTGACAAAAGTATTGACTTCAAATAGGAACAAAACAGCTCTTTTAGCTGCAGTAGCCGACATGCGAAATAAACTATTCTCTCAGTTTGGTACGAATAGCATTTGGGCAATTAAACACTGTCGAGGCGGTTTGGTGGATATGGAATTTATATGTCAGTACCTCATGCTTCGCGAAGGCTCTGAACATACTGAGTTATTTGAACCGGAACTTACCAAGTCAATCACCCAGTTAACAAATGCTAATTTTCTGATGCAAGAAGAAGGAAAACTTCTTCTCGACGCACATGCATTGTTACAAAAAGTACAAGCTCTACTGCGGCTTTGTGTAGGACCGGCCCCCAAGGTTTCTGCTGAAATCCCAGAAGGACTACAACATATCCTGATCCAAGCAACCAACTCAGCAAACTTCAGTGATCTGACGAAACAACTTCAAAGCTATCAGGACAAGATTTACAAACTTTATCAAAAACTGATAGAAGAACCAGCAAAAGCAATTATTCAAAAGTCGGGAGAATAATCTAGTGTCACTTCAAGTGGGTACTAAAGCGCCAGCATTCAGCCTTCCAGGTAACGATGACAAAACAGTTACTTTGGCTGACTATAAAGGCAAGAATGTCGTATTATACTTCTATCCAAAAGATGACACGCCCGGTTGCACAACCGAGGCAAAAGACTTTACTGCCGCGAATGCAGAGTTTGAGGCCACTAATACTGTAATTATTGGCATGTCCAAAGATACTGCTGCAAAGCATGACAAGTTTATTAGTAAACACGACTTGGCAGTAACGCTCGCTTCTGATGAAGAAGGTAAATGCATAGAAAATTATGGGGTATGGGTCGAAAAGAATATGTACGGTCGTAAATACATGGGAATTGAACGCGCTACTTTCTTGATTGACACGAAAGGCATAGTTCAAAACATTTGGCGCAAGGTCAAAGTAAAGAACCATGTTGAGTCTGTTCTTGAAGCAGTGAAAGGCCTTTAGAATGACTCGTCAGTTTGACAATATTGGCACAGCTGCGATTTCAGTCCTTAATACCGAAAAAGCACGCGAGAAAGCGGAGCAAGCTCGGGTTGTCGCAGCCGCATGGAAAGCTGGCACCATTCCATTTCAGTTTGATGAAACGCCCCCTGACCGACCTGCCCGGCCAAAACGCCCAGACCTTCTGGATCCATCACAAATGCCTCGCAGGGGTAAAGGTGGCACAGAATCCAACCGACGCGCCCTGCTCCACGCAATTGCGCATATCGAGCTCAATGCGATTGATCTTGCTTTCGACGTGATAGCACGCTTTGGCGGCGTTATGCCGCGTGCCTTTACCGATGATTGGATAAAAGTGGGGGATGATGAAGCGCGTCACTTCACACTGCTTGCTGGGCGCTTAAAATCACTCCAAACAATTTACGGCGACCTTCCTGCACATGATGGCCTTTGGCAATCAGCCACAGATACTAAAAACAGTTTACCTGCGCGCTTAGCAATAGTGCCGATGGTATTAGAAGCACGTGGTCTTGATGTTACCCCAAAAATGATTTCACAGTTTAAAGGTGCAGGGGACATGGACTCTGCAAAGGTTCTCCAGCTGATATTAGATGAAGAAATTGTTCATGTTGCAACAGGCACGCGATGGTTCAAGTATCTCGCTAAACAAGGCGAGTTAAATCCAGACGAATGGTTCCGCGACCTGGTTCAGTCCTATTTTAAAGGTAATGTAAAACCACCCTTCAATCATGCAGCCAGAAACAAGGCCGGAATGCCGGTATCATTCTATGAACCACTTGCTGATTTGCTGGACTAGCAACAATTGGCTTGACCTTAGCGGCCAAAGTTAGTGGAATGCGGAAAATTTTATAAAGAAAAGAAGATAGTTAACTGCTATCCTCTAATATCGGCAGAAAATTTAGGGCACGTTTGTTCGTGAGGATTTATTGAGTAATACCCTGACATTAGGTGATAAGTTAAGATATTTGCGTGGGAAATACTTCCCCGAGCGACAACTTTTTCTCCGCAGTGAAGGCCGTGTGCGTTTTCTAACTATCACGACCAACGTACAGCTTTTCATCAGCACTTGTGCGATTGGTTTTCTAAGCTGGGGTGCAGTAACGTCGTATGCCTATCTAACGCATGATTTGTTACTTGAGGAAAAAAACGCTGAAATTTCAAGTATTTCCGCTAATTATCAAAATCTATCGAATGATTTTTCTGCCCTCGAGGTAGAAGTAGAAAAACGCGCGCGCCAACTTGAAGAACGGCAAGCTTTTTTAGAAGAGTTTGTTGGTACAGAACCTGTACCCAACGTAGTTACTGACGATGATAAACACGAAACTGAAATACCTCCTGTTTCAGAGCCACCTCAAACCTCCTTTTTCCATGAACTTCTTGGCACTGATATAGTTAAGGTGGCTAAAGTCTCTCCCATTCAACGAAGGATGCAGTTGTTGGACCGATTAAAAGAATCGGAAAAACAGCAACGGCTATTCGCAAACAGTATGCTTGCAGGCATCAATCAAAAGCTTCACGAACTTGACACTGTATTACAGCCAACACAATTGACTAAGAATGACCTGATCCGGCAGTGGCAAGGTGACGAAACAGCTATGGGAGGGCCTTATGAACCCGAATCTGGCTTTCAGCCTGTTTTTGCACAAAACGACCATGAGAATTTTGTAACCCTACTTGAAGCACGCCAACGCCTTGAGATAGCCACAAAGGTGCTTGATAGTTTCCCTGTAGGTAAACCGGCCGAGAAATATTATGTTTCTAGCCGTTTTGGACGCAGACGTGACCCACTGAAAAAGACCTGGGCTAATCATCCGGGGCTGGACTTAGCAGGGTGGCCTGGGACTGCGATTTATGCAACTGCACCGGGCGAGGTTGTCCATGCAGGATGGTATGGCCCCTATGGGAAGATGGTTGAAATTGATCATGGGAACGGTTTTAAAACCCGCTATGGCCATATGCGTAAACTACGTGTTAAAAAAGGCGAAATAATTAGTACAGGGACAAGGGTTGGAGACATGGGAAAAACTGGACGCGTTACCGGTACCCATCTTCACTATGAAATTTGGTTCGAAGATTCTGTCAGAGACCCGATGCCCTTCTTAAAGGCAGCAAATAATGTTCTCAAAATCCAAGGACGACATGAAGAAACCAGCGAATAATATTGGTCAGGCGCCGCGTACAAATGCAGCCCCTACTCCATCAATCATCGGCTCCGATGTAGAAATTGAGGGTAATGTTCGCACTGTTGGCGAACTTCAACTTGATGGCTCAATCACTGGAGATTTATCTTGTGGTGGTCTTGTCATGGGTGAAAGTGGCGCTGTAAAAGGTACTGTTTCAGCAGACAATGTCACTGTACGTGGGCAAGTTGACGGCCAAATTAGAGCCCGTTCTGTGCGCCTCGAAAAAACAGCAATTATCAATGGCGATATTTATCACGAGAGCTTATCGGTTGAAGCTGGCGCTAAATTAACTGGCCATTTCGCACATACGTCCAGCCCGGCTGAAAAAGCACCGGCTAGCAAAATAGAAACGCCGTCATTTGTAGAAAAGAAATCTGCGGCTGAATAAGTCGCCTTAATGGTTACAAAAAGGGCGCCTAATGGCGCCCTTTTTCTTAACTCGCACTCATGCGGGTTATTTCATCTCTGCCTGTGAGCTAATAATATGCCCTACAATGCCATACTCTTTTGCTTCGGCAGCAGTCAGCCAGTAATCCCTGTCAGTGTCATCACTAACCTTTTTTAGAGACTGGCCTGTCGCATCCGCGAAAATTTTATTTAGCCGGTCGCGCATCGTAACAATCTGCTCGGCCTGAATAGAAATGTTGGTAGCATCTCCACCAACCCCACCACTTGGTTGGTGTAACAAGAAGCGTGTATTAGGCGTCGCAAAACGGTTACTCTTATCCGCAGCAACATAAATAAGCGCGCCAGCACTTGCAACATACCCGGAACCAAGGACTTTTACCTCAGGCTCAATAAATTTAATCGTGTCATGGATCATGTCACCGGCTTCAACATGGCCACCAGGCGAACAAATGATAAGTGTTATAGGGTCATTTGACACATGAGCCATCGCATGTAAGCGCGCGCATACATCTTTCGCCATTTCCATATTAATATCGCTGGAAATAATAATTTTCCGCGCATCAAACAAAATCTTAGTTAAATGCTCACTAGTACCGGTTTTGTCTTTATTTTCGTCTGTCACGTTTTAAAATCCTCTAAAATCAGCCTTTATATATGCAGGCTAATTCAAACTAATCAACATCAGTTACGGCTTTATTTTCACCGTAGACCCTAGCAGCCAGCGCGGCAGCCATAAAAGGGTCAAGAGCTCCGTCCAATACCTTCTGAGGCTGGCCAGACTCCTCACCCGTACGTAAATCTTTCACCATCTGATATGGCTGCATTACATACGACCGTATCTGATGCCCCCAACCAATATCTGTTTTGGTAGCATTGACAGCATCAGCTTCTTCTTCGCGCTTACGCAGCTCTGCTTCATAAAGCCTTGCTTTCAGCATACTCATCGCCTCTGCCCTGTTTTTGTGCTGAGACCGTTGGTTTTGGCACTGAACAACAATACCTGAAGGTTGGTGCGTAATGCGAATTGCCGAATCCGTCGTGTTCACATGCTGCCCGCCTGCGCCGGAGGCACGATAAGTATCGACTTTAAGTTCAGATTCATTGATCTCAATATCAATTGAATCATCAATAACAGGATAAACCCAAACAGAGGCAAAGCTTGTATGACGCTTGGCGTTTGAATCGAACGGTGAAATCCGAACCAAGCGGTGCACACCTGATTCTGTTTTAAGCCAACCGTAAGCGTCTTCGCCTTTCACTTGTATAGTTGCTGATTTGATACCAGCCTCCTCGCCGTCCATATACTGGATAGTTTCTGTTTTAAAACCGCGGCTTTCGGCCCAACGCAGATACATACGAAAAAGCATACTTGCCCAATCCTGAGCTTCAGTACCGCCAGCACCTGCGTGAATTTCAATATAGGTATCATTCCCATCAGCTTCACCTGACAATAACGCCTGTAGTTCAGCTTTCTTCGCAGACTCCGCCAATGTCTTTAGAGAATCTTCAGCCTCTGTTTCCATATCAGAATCGCCGTCCAGCTCAGCTAACTCTAGTATTTCCAGGGTATCAGCTAGGTCCTGCTCAATATTGGAAACCGCTGAAGTGGCGTCGTCCAACTTGGTCCGCTCCCGCATTAACTTCTGAGCTGCCTTTGGATCGTTCCAAAGGCCTGGGTCTTCTGACAGAGCGTTTAACTCTTCAAGCCGTAATAATGCTTGGTCCCAGTCAAAGATGCCTCCTCAGCAGTGCCATTGACTGCTTGAGTTGGTCTACGGTTGCAAGAGCTTCCGCACGCATAAACATATCCTTCTGTGAAGTGCTGGTTGGCCCGACTAATAAATTCCGCCAGTACCATCCCGTATTGTGCCCTTGGTTTTACCGATTGCGAGCGAACCGTCAAGTACTGCGAGCTGACCAGTCCGAGGTTCTGTACCCGGCTTATAAGCTTCCGTAATAATATTTTTGTCACCAAGTCGTGCAGGCTGGCCCGTTTCAGGGTTAATCCGAACCAAACGAATACCGGATGGCATTCGGAAAGGAATACCAGGTTCATCTTGTAGGGCAACTTTCATAAAGTTACGGAAAACTGGGACAGCGACACTTGAACCCTCCTCGTATGTTCCGAGTGATCGAGGTCTATCAAAGCCTGTAAATACGCCAACTACCAAGTCGGCCGAAAAACCAACAAACCAGGCATCATAAGAATCATTAGTGGTACCCGTTTTACCTGCGAGTGGCTTCCGTGGGATAACGCGGCTAATACTTCTTGCTGTACCGTTACGAACAACACCTTCCATCATAGAAACAAGCTGATAAGCTGTTAACGGATCAAGAACTTGTTTACGGTCATCAGGCACATCAGGCTCAAAACCTTCTTCATACCCCGTCAAACGACATGACACACAATCCCGTTCATCATGCTTATATATGCCACGACCGCGCCTATCTTGTATCCGGTCAATAAGAGAAGGTTTAATTTCTTTTCCACCATTCACAAGCATGCCGTATGCCGCCGTGAGCTGCAGCAGAGTAGTTTCTCCAGCGCCAAGCGAAGCAGCCAGTGATGGCTCCATATTCTCTTCTAGACCAAAACGCTGAGCGTAATCCATTATAGTGCCCATACCCAAATGCTGAGCAAGCCGGACTGTCATAAGATTCCGAGACTTCTCGATTCCCAAACGCAATGTGCTCGGGCCATAGAATTTATTGCTGCTATTTTTGGGCTTCCATTTACCTAGGCCATCACCTTGATCAATCACAAAAGGAGCATCAAGTACCAAGCTTGAAGGTGTAAACCCCTTATCAAGAGCAGCGGCATAAACAAAAGGCTTGAAGGCAGAACCTGGCTGTCGTTTTGCTTGTACAGCACGATTATATTGGCTAGTCGCATAATCATAGCCTCCCGCCATCGCCAGCACACGACCTGTATGCGGATCCATAGCAACAAGTGCGCCCTCAATCGCTGGAATTTGCCTGAGGCCGTACTGCGCAACCGGTGCAATCTCTTCACCTAACGCATTCCAAAATCCTGCAAGTGTTACCACTGGCAGCTTGGCCAGCGGTTCAACGATGATAACATCCCCAATGGACAGAACCTCAGCTGTATCTTTTACCTTTGGCCCAAGCCGTTCGCCTTGCCGCCATGCCCGAGCCCAAGTTACTTCCTCAAACGGAATAAAACCATAAGTACCACTTTTTAAGCCAATAATGGCCCCGTCAGCACGCACTTCATGGACAGCTGCAAGCTCCCAGGAAGCAACCCCAAAAGGCTTTTCTATAGCCTCTAAGCGTTCTGCCCACTCATTATCAATTTGCATACGGCCAACTGAGCCACGCCATCCGTGGCGGCGGTCATAAGCAACAAGCCCACTACGCAAACTTTCTTCAGCAATTGCCTGCAATTTAGGCTCTAACGAAGTGCGTACGGACAAACCGCCCTCGTATAGAGTTTTAGTCCCATAGATACGCCCTACTTGGCGTCGCACTTCTTCAGCAAAATGATCAGCTTTAAATTCTGCGCGGCGAATTCGGTCTTTCATGACCAAATCTTCTGCGAGTGCTTCTTGGTAAGTCGCTTCATCAATATGACCAAGAATCCGCATTCGTCCCAAAATCCAATTGCGCCGATCCAATGCTCGCTGTTTGTACCTGCGAGGATGGTATCGATGTGGCGCCTTGGGTAAAACTGCCAAAAATGCCATTTCCGCCACAGTTAACTCGTTAAGAGCCTTATCAAAATAGTTAAGCGCTGCTGCAGCAACACCGTAAGACCGGTTACCAAAGTTGATCTCATTTAGATAAAGCTCAAGAATATGATCTTTAGAAAACGCACGCTCTATCCGTAAAGTAAGAATCATTTCCTTAATTTTACGATCCAGCTTTTGGTCAAGAGTTAGAAGAAAAGTCCTAGCAACTTGTTGCGTTATTGTTGATCCCCCTTGTAATGGACGCCCTTTAACAAGGTTCATTACATTACGGATATTACCACGGACCATACCCAAATAATCTAACCCATTGTGATTATAAAAGTTTTTATCCTCAGCTGATAAAAAAGCTTCGATTAGTTTTTGCGGTATAGCATTAATAGGAACAAACAAGCGCGGCTTACGCGCAAACTCAGTAAGCAAGCTCCCATCACCAGCATGAATGCGGGTCACGACTGCCGGCTCATAATTTGCCAACTGCCTATAATCCGGAAGGTCACGGCCATAATAGACAATTGCCCAAACCACGGCTATCACGACAGTCACGGCACCTAGGCCGCCAGCGATAAGAGAATATTTCAGCAAGCGTTTCCACAAAGGACGCGAACCCTCTGATTTACCTTCTACTATTTTCTCAGCCTCAGACATCTAACCTGCTATTTTATTCCTGTTGCTTATATAAAGCTTGTGCCAAACAATTATGGCTCTCATAGGGCAATTAGCGGCCTTGCGCCATCAATGTTTCAAAGTAGCGGTCCGTCGCTTTTCTAATTGCCTGCGCAATCCTTTTCTGGCCAGCACTGCTATTAAGCATCTTTGCATCAGCTTTATTAGTCCGATATCCGGTCTCTAAGAGGATTGAGGGCACGTCAGGTGATTGTAAAACAAGCAAATTAGCAAAACGGTGACCTTTTTTATGCATTCTTACTTGCTCTCTCATTGCCGGAACTAAAACCTCAGCGAATTCAGCTGAAGAATTCATAGTCTCACGCTTTGCAAGGTCAATAAGAATACTCGAAACTTCATTGTTAGTTTCAGCAAGGTCAACACCAGCAAGAATATCAGATTTATTTTCTTTAGCTGCTAGTCGAGCGGCCTCTTTATCGGACGCATTTTCATTAAGGGTATAAACAGTACCACCCCGAACTTTTGAATTGGCGATGGCATCAACATGCACACTTATAAAAAGATCAGCATTAACATTCCGCGCTAAACCAAAGCGCTTCCGATGAGGAATATAGATATCCCTGTTTCGAGTTAGATACACTTTATAGCGTCCGGTTGCTTCCAGCTCTTGCTTAATCTGCCTCGAAATTTTGAGAGTAAGTACTTTCTCATGTGCCCCAAATCGCCCGAGTGTCCCAGGATCAACACCGCCGTGACCAGCATCAACTACAATCACGCGTTTATTGTCAGATCGGGCCGCACGGGTCACAGGCGCAGGCACAGCCTTTGATGCTGTTCTGGATCTCTCAACTCGTGAGGCGGCCACTGCAGCGTTGAACTCCTTACTTCCCGCAACCTTTAAGTCAATAACATATCTATCTGAATATCCATTTCTAGCCGGCAACGGAAAAGCCTTGGTAACGACAGCTTCCTGCTTCAGGTCTAGCACAATCCGGTATGTATCAGCAGAGAATAGACCGTGGCGATAACCCGCCACAGCACCAAGTGCTTTTGCTTCGGAATGAACTCCCCATTTTACTTCCGGTAAATCGATCACCACTCGACTAGGGCTGCTCAATAGAAATATACGAGGTTTAATGTCTGAAGAAAGGTCGAGCACAAACCTAGTCGTGTCACCATTTTTCCCAAATCTCAGGCCCGAAATACTTACATCCTGCGCAAATACGCTATGGGAAAAAGCAAAGATGAATAAGCAAACGAATGCCAATGACCTTTTAACACCAAACACCAACGATCCCTTTTCTCAGCTAAATCACAGATCTATTATCAACAAACATTAGAAAGTAACATTTTAGGTTACAAGGAAAACTACTTATTGTGTTCATTTTAAACCAAATGATGGCCGAAACACATAAGCTTATATGCCACGTAGACGATTATGATTGTAATTGTGAAATTAACTAACTACCTTACATCTGCAAGTTTACCGACTTTCCGCCATAGCAAGGCGGCAGGTCGCGACGCCCACACTGTAAAGCTGAGGTCACATATGGATGACCCGCCAACGGTGTCTGCGTCAAAGAAGGACAAGAATCGGCAATGGCCAAAAGGCTTTGCGCATTGATATTATTTCTAGGAAACTGCTTGAACAGAATTCAGGCAGCGTTTTCGCGTGAGATTTCTTCATTGGTGATAAATGTCCGAATCCTAGCTAAATCACTATTTTTAAAACAAAATTTAACTGCCAGCGCCCTCTCTGCATTTGCCAGGGATGACGACGCGCGGCAGTTCGTTCGGAGAACAATTTTATGTCAACCCGTATGCTTATCGATGCGCGCCATCCTGAGGAGACGCGTGTCACTATCGTTAAAGGTAGCCGCGTAGAGGAATTTGATTACGAATCCGCCAGTAGAAGACAATTAAAAGGGAATATATATTTGGCTCGTGTTACGCGAGTTGAACCTTCCCTTCAGGCTGCCTTCGTTGAATATGGTGGTAACCGTCATGGTTTCCTCGCTTTTAGCGAAATACACCCAGACTATTACCAAATTCCGGTTGAAGACCGAGAGGCCCTTATTGCTGCTGAAACAGAGGAAGCGAAGTCAAAACAGCAAGAAAATGATGCTGCTGAAACAGAGCAACCTAAACCCCGGCGGCGCCGGGGCCGTAAATCAGCCGCTGAAAAAACAGCAGAGACTGAAGCCGTTGTTGCCGAAGCTAGTGAAGTTGATGGTGAGCTGGTTCCTAACTTGGTCGAAGCTGACACACCCAATGGTGAAGATGCCGCTGAAGCTATAGTTAAAGTAAGTGATGAAGATGATAAAGACGCAGAAATTGAAGAAGCTGCAAACCGTCGTCGTGGACTTAAAGTACTAAAACGCAAATATAGCATTCAAGAAGTTATCAAGCGTCGCCAAGTTTTACTTATTCAAGTAGTAAAAGAAGAGCGCGGTAACAAAGGTGCGGCCTTAACAACCTATTTGTCTCTCGCAGGTCGTTACTGCGTCCTTATGCCAAATTCCACACATGCTGGTGGCATCAGTCGCAAAATTTCAAACATAAGCGACCGTAAAAAACTGAAGCAAATCATCTCATCTCTCGAAGTTTCCGATGATATGGGACTGATTGTCAGAACTGCGGGCCTACAACGGACAAAAGTCGAGATTAAAAGGGATTATGACTACCTGCTAAGGCTATGGAATGGCATCAGGAAACTCACGCTAAAGTCAACTGCCCCTGCCCTTGTTTATGAAGAAGGCAACTTGATAAAGCGAACTATTCGGGACCAATATGTCCGAGAAGTAGACGAAATTCTTGTGGAAGGCGAAGAGGGCTATAGGTCTGCGAAAGACTTTATGAAGCTTCTAATGCCGAGCCATGCCAAAAAAGTTCAACATTACCGCGACCCTATTCCATTATATCATCGCTATCAGGTGGAAAGCCACCTAGAAGCCATGTATCAGCCGATAGTTCAACTCAAGTCTGGTGGATATATTGTTATCAACCCAACTGAAGCGCTTATTTCAATTGATGTGAACTCTGGTCGCGCAACTAAAGAACATAACATTGAAGAAACTGCGGTTAAGACAAACCTAGAAGCTGCTGAAGAAGTGGCACGCCAACTACGTCTCAGAGACATGGCTGGCTTAGTTGTCATCGACTTTATTGATATGGAAGATCGTTCCAATAATCGGTCCGTCGAGCGCAAGATGAAGGATATGCTCAAAAATGACCGTGCGCGCATTCAAGTAGGGCGTATCTCAAGTTTTGGGTTAATGGAAATGTCTCGCCAAAGACTGCGTCCTAACCTACTCGAAGTTTCAATGGAAACTTGTAAGACATGTGCAGGGTCAGGCATCGTTCGTTCGGTTGAATCAGCCTCAATAATGGCACTGCGTCAACTTGAAGAAGAAGGCATTCGTGGCAGAAGCACTATAGTTCGAATTGCAGCTAACCCTGATGTGGCCATATATCTCCTTAACAAAAAACGATCAGCACTTTCAGAGCTTGAAAGCAGGTATGGCTATGTCATTGAAGTACTTGCTCAATCAACACTGGGCCAATCTGATATAGAAATCACAAGAGAAACTGGTGTTGTAGATGTAAAACCCACACCGGTTGTCGAGGCGGCAGTTACGTTAGAGAGCTCTGCGCCGGTTCACACCGCCGAAGCTGAAGAAACTACCGCTGAAACTAAGACTGAAACTGCTGACGACGACCAGCAACCGCGTAAAAAGCGTCGTCGTCGTCGTCGTCGTCGTCGCGGAAGCAATGAAGAAGGCACAACAGATACGCAAGGTAACACTGCTGAAGAAGAAACAGCCACTGATACTTCGGCTGATAGCTCTACAGAAGAAGTATCAGCCGAAGATAGCGACAGTGAAAACAGACCAAATCGTCGCCGCAGAGGTACTAGGGGTGGACGTCGCAGGCGTGGTCGTAATGACAATGAAGAGGCAAATGTAGCAACTGCTTCGGACGAAGAACGTGCAGAGCCTAAACAGGAAGCAGTTACTGATAAACCTGCAGACGAAGTACCTTCAACTGAAGAAAAACCGGTACGTCGCAGACGGCGCGTGAGAAAAGCAAACACAGACGAACAAACCACTACAGCGTCGGAAAGCACTGCTGAAGAAAATGATACCCTGGCTGCCGCTGAGGATGCTTCTTCGTCTCCGGAGGAAAAACCAAAACGTAGGCCGCGCCGCAGAACTACTGCAAAACTAGCTGATGCCAAATCAACAGCAACTACAGAAGCAGATGGTGCTTCCCCGGCAATTGACGGCGAAGAAAAGCCTAAGCCCCGGAGAAGAAGAGCAACAACTAAAGAATCTGCTGATGCAGTTGATAGTGAGACAAAGCCTAAACGTGCGCCTCGCCGTAAACCTGAAACAAAGGCTGACGCTGAGGATGGCGCTGAACCAAAAAAAGCAGCTCGTCCACGCAGGACTGCTAAACCAAAAGCAGAAGCCAGTAAACCAGCACAGCCTGTTGCAGCGAAAAACGCCAATGCGCCCCAAGCCAAATTGGTAGAGAGCAGCGGTGATGACCAGCCTAAACGAAAAGGTTGGTGGCAACGCACTTTTGGATAACTGAATTAGCAAAATGGCGGGCCTTGGTTCCGCCATTTTCATATTACAAACATGCAACATCTTCACGTTGTTGTCAGCTATTGTTCATTGACCATTCAGCCCAACGTGAATAGCCTCACACAAATCATGTCGGAGAATGCTGTGCGTAAAATTTTTGGCCCTATTGTAGCCTTTATCATTATTGTATGCGCGGGAACCGTTAGCGCGCATGCACAGTCATTTTTACGTGATGCCGAAACTGAAGCTTTTTTCCATGAAATCTCGGACCCGATTTTTCTGGCTGCCGGACTGAACCCAAATTCAGTTAAAATGTACTTACTCGCTGACAAGAGTTTGAATGCATTTGTAACGGGAGGCCAGAATATATTCATTCACTCAGGCCTAATTATGGCGTCTGATAATGTGAATCAACTACTCGGCGTTATTGCACACGAAACCGCACATATATCAGGTGGGCACGGCGTTACCCGTCAAGGTGCTGCGGAAGTCGCAGGCAACACAAGCATCCTATCCATGGTTCTTGGTGCTGCTGCCATTCTCGCTGGTAGCCCTGATGCGGGAATGGGAATTTTCATGGCGGGGCAAAGTGTCGCCCAAGGCCAATTTTTTGCTCATACACGTGTTGAAGAAAGCTCTGCTGACCAAGCAGGAGCATCTTTCCTTGCAGCAACCGGTACGTCAGGCGAAGGCCTTGTGGAATTTTTTCAAAAGCTCCGTCATCAGGAAGTTCTTGCACAAGTAAGACAGGACCCATATGTACGAACTCACCCTCTCAATTCCCAGCGTATTTTAGCACTTGAGCAGGCAGTGCAAACCAGCCCGCATTATGGAAAAGCTCCTGATCCGGTTATAAATGAGAAGTTTAATCGCTTAAAAGCTAAACTCATCGGTTACTTGTATGCCCCGGCCCGGGTTTTGAAACTATACCCTTTGAAAGACACGTCTCCCGCTGCGCGCTATGCTCGCGTTTACGCTTACCATAAAGCTCTAGAATGGGACCTTGCATTGGCCGAGGCAGATGCTCTTATTGAGTTAGAACCTACCAATGGGTATTTCTATGAAATTAAAGGGCAAATTCTTTTTGAAAATGGCCGTGTTGAAGAGGCTCTTCCCATTTTTCGGGAAGCTGTAAAGCACGCTCCTGACCAACCGCTTGTGGCTACAGCGTTAGGTCAGGCAATGGTATCTCTTGAGGATGAGCAAATGATGAATAACGCCATCCCTATTTTAGAAGGTGCTACACGTAAAGACTCAGGCAATAGCTTTGCGTGGTTTAACCTTGCGAAGGCCTATAGTTGGAACGGTCGTAATGCAGAGGCCAGTCTTGCAACAGCTGAGCGTTTCTATTCAGCAGGAATACCACCTCAGGCAATGATGCATGCACGGCGAGCAATGGACCAACTTGACGCAGGTAGCCCCCAGTGGCTCCGTGCTCAGGACATTTTCTTTGTATCCCAAGATGCCGTTGAGCGATTTGAACGCGCACAAAAGCGCAGACGTCGCGCCACCAGTTTTAGTTTTACGGCTAACCCACAAACAAATTAGATAAACAAAACCAATAAACATAAGTAGAGAATTAATGATCAAGAGTTTCCTCCTTGGCTTTATCACGATAACATCCCTGACTTTCTCAGCGGCTGCTCAGCAAGATATTGCACCAGATGAGCGACAAAAGATTGAACAAGTCATTCAAGAGTACTTGTTGGAGAACCCAGAGATCCTTGAGCTTGCCTTTAGAGAGCTGCAAAGACGGCGCGTAGACCAACAACGTCTTGCTATGGCCGAAACCGCCGACAATTACCGTGATTACCTTGAAAACAATCCTAATGCAGGTGTTCTCGGAAATCCCGATGGCGATGTAACAATCGTAGAATTTTTTGATTATCGATGCGGTTACTGCCGCAGACACTTTGCTGAAGTTATGCGCCTTGTAAAAGAAGACGGTAACATCAGATGGGTTGCAAGGCACTTTCCTGTCTTGGACCGCCAAGGCGAAGCCCCTATCTCACGGATAGCAGCAAGGGCAGCAATTGGGGCAACACGACAAGGGAAATTTCGTGAGTTTCACTTGGAAGCAATGTCCACTCCGGGCTCTTTAACGAAAGAGACCGTGATGAAAATAGCTACAAATGTGGGGCTTGACCTTGAGCAGCTCAAAGTGGATATGGTGAGCAGTTTAACGGAAAAACAGATCACCAATACCTTGGCTATAGGTCAGGATATAGGTTTTACAGGCACGCCTGGTTATGTGATTGGCAAATCCATATTACTCGGAGCTGAAGGGTATGACGCTGTTAGGGGTGCTATTGATGCAGCCCGCAAGGCAAAAAACTAGATTTTTCAGCAGTTTTAAAAAAGGCCGCAACTAGCGGCCTTTTTATTAGATTAACCCTGCAAGCGGGGAACTTGGGTCCGCGTATTTTTTCTTTGGCATTCGGCCAGCTTGGTACGAAAGTCTCCCAGCTTCGACAGCTAGTTTCATCGCCCTTGCCATCTTAATTGGATCTTTTGCTTCCGCGATCGCAGTGTTCATCAAAACACCATCACAACCGAGTTCCATGGCAACAGCAGCATCAGATGCAGCACCAACTCCAGCATCCACTAGAAGTGGCACTTTGATTTCTTCGATCATCAGCCTTATTTGCACAGGGTTTTGAACGCCAAGCCCAGACCCTATTGGTGCGCCAAGCGGCATGATCGCAACACAGCCCATCTCTTCCAGTTTTTTTGCTGCGATTGGATCATCACTACAATAAACCATTACCTTAAAACCTTCTTTGATCAGCTCTTCAGCAGCAACAAAGGTTTCCTGCATATTTGGATATAATGTTTTCTGATCACCAAGCACCTCGAGCTTCACTAAATCCCAGCCACCTGCTTCACGTGCAAGCCGAAGCGTACGCACAGCAGACTGAGCATCGAAGCAACCTGCCGTATTTGGCAGGTAGGTAATTTTCTTTGGATCAAGATAATCAACTAGCATCGGCTGCTTTGGGTCCATGACATTTACGCGGCGTACCGCAACAGTCACAATTTCAGCGCCAGAAGCTTCAACTGCTGCTGCTGTTTCCTCAAAATCCTTATATTTACCGGTGCCAACGATCAGGCGCGAAGAATATTCTTTCCCTGCCAAAGTCCAAGTATCATTTGTGTTCGTCATTACTGACCTAACCTCCACCAATAAAATGTACAATTTCGAGTTCGTCACCATCTGCCAAAGCAACGTCCTTAAAGGTGGACTTAGA
>CAXBKT010000025.1:0-29295 GCA_963976155.1 uncultured Kordiimonadaceae bacterium
TTGCAAATATCGACGGCGTAACACAAGCAGATGTAGACCGTGCGGTTGGCATCTTCCGTGATGTATACGGCTTCGATGCTGGTCAGTTTGCTACGACAGATACCGATAGAGATGAGAAAATCCTATTGAAATTGGATTGGAACATCAATGATAACCACCGTGCATCCGCAACCTATCAGCGTGCTGACGGCGATGTAATCTTTGATGATTTTCCTGAAACAGCTGTTCTCAATTCCAACCGCTATAATATCAATGAGCGGCTTGATAGTTACAGCTTCCAGCTATTCTCTGACTGGACAGACAATTTCTCCACAGAAATTAAACTTGGTTATAAAGATGTAGAGAACCGTCAGGTTAGTATTGATAGCTCAACACCAGACTTTGAGATCAATTTACCAACAGGTGGCCGTATTGCTGCGGGCGGTGACCGTTTCCGTCACAATAATACACTCGACAACTCATCACGTATTTTCCGTTTTAAAGCAGACTATACATCTGGTGACCACACATTCACTGGCGGTTTCGAGCAAGAAAAGAACTCCGTTAAAAACGTATTCCTACCCTTCTCTCGTGGCCAAATGGTGTTCTTCAGCCTTGATGACCTTGAAAACCGCAACCCAGGCTTCTTGTTATTCGGCGGCTCAAACAGTGGTGCGGCAGAAGATGCCACCGCCGAGTTCTCTCAGGCTACCAACACGGTCTACATACAAGATGAATGGCTAGCGACCGACACGCTTACTCTGAAGTTTGGCGTACGGTACGACTGGATTAAGAATAATGACCCTGTCCCGCTCAATACAAACTTTGCTGACCGCAATGGTTTCGACAATACTGAAAACATGGACGGCAAAGATTTGTTCATGCCGCGCTTTGGTTTCAACTGGGAAGCAACTGACAGGCTGACTGTTCGTGGTGGCGCAGGGCTCTTTGGTGGTGGCACGCCGCTCATCATGGTTTCCAACAGCTATGCTGGTAATGGTGTAACACGGACGTTCGCAGGTTTCTTTGCTCCGTTCTTCGGTGACCCAATTCTAACCAGCTTCAACAATGCTGTTGCTAACTTGCCAAATCCTGATGCTGTTTCAAATGAGTTCCAACAGTATCTTTCAGCAAGCCCGACAGCCGATGTAGATGCTATTCACCCTGACACAGAGCTATTGTCTAGCTGGAAATTCAACTTAGGCTTCGATTACATCGCTGACCTTTCCAGCATCGGCCTTGGTGATGATTGGCGCTTCACTCTCGAAGGTATTTTCACGCAAGTTAAAGACGGCTATGACATTTATGAAAGCCGTAGAACTGTCGTTGGCACTGCACCGGATGGTCGCCCGATCTATAGTAATCAGGGTTTCAATGATTCTGACTATATCGTGACGAATACAAGCGAAGGCCATAGCGAGGTTATCTCTTTTGATGTCGCAAAAGACTTTGATACCGATTGGGGTCTTTTCTCTACAACACTTGGTTATACGTATCAAAATGTTGAAGATGTCCGGTCCTACAACCGCTTTGTTGGCTTTGAAACATATGCGTTTGACCCACAACGTGACTTGAACGATGCGGACCTATCAACTTCGCGCTTTGAAGTACCAAACCGCATCACAGCGACTTTCAGCTGGGAAAAAGAAATTTTCGGCGAAAACCTAACGAAGGTGAACCTTGTATACACTGGTCGCTCAGGTCGTAACTTCAGTTATGTCTTCACTGGCGGCGGCGCCGGTGGTGCCTTTGGTGGTAATGACCTCGCTGATGCGAACTCCGCTGATAACCCTGGCGTGAACCTTTTCTATGTACCAGGAGGCCTAAGTGATCCGCTTGTTACCGGAGATGCGGCTTTCCTTAACAGTCTAGACAGTGCCATTTCAGGCGATGATTGCCTGAATGATTATCGCGGTGAAATCATTCCTCGCAATGCATGTCGCACGGGCTGGGTAAACCGGGTTAACCTACGTCTTCAACAGGAAGTAGAAATTGTGGATGGTCACAAAGTTGAATTTATCTTCGACATTGAAAACCTTGGCAACCTGATCAACAGTAACTGGGGTCGCTTGGACGCTATCTTCCAGCCGTCTAACGTACCGCTTGCTGACGTAGCAATTGCTGATGGTCAGTATGTTTACAGTGCACCAAGTTCATCTGTAACATCCACACCAGACGTAGCCCGTATTCCTTCGGCGTATCGTATCCAGTTTGGTATGCGTTACCGCTTCTAGGGGCACCTAAATATTCAGACACAAAAAGGGCGGCTTATAGCCGCCCTTTTTAAATTCTCAAGTAATGCTAAACTAACCGATAAGCATAACCGAATGCCCACCATCAACTGGAAGGGCAACACCTGTCGTAAAACCACTCGCAGGTGATGCAAGCATCAACATCGGCGGAATAAGCTCATCAAGTTCCCCTGCACGCTTAGCTGGCGTCCGTGCCAACATCTGCTGCCCTCGCTCAGACATAAGGGCAGTATCATTAATTTCTGTAACGAAAAAACCTGGGCACAGAGCATTTACCCGAATGCCAAACCGTTGCCACTCAATTGCCATAGCTTTGGTCATATGAACAACACCAGCCTTACTTGTTGCATAGGTCAACCCCTTCGCACTAACGCCGAGCCCCATGATTGACGCAGTATTAATAATGGAGCCACTCAGCTTAGCGTCTATCATGCGCTGTGCAGCCTGTTTGCCAACACGCCACATACCTTTAAGGTTGGTGTCCATTGTGGCATCCCAGTCTTCCTCAGAATCTTCAAGTGCCCAATTTGCGCGAGCAATGCCAGCATTATTGCAAACCACAGTCGGCGCACCAAGGCCAGCCTCTGCCTTATCAAAAGCAGCCTTAACGCTGTCAGCATTAGTAACATCAAGCGCCACGGCTTGCGTTTCCCGACCAGTTTTTGAAGATATTTCTGCAGCTAGCGCTTCAATACGGTCTATTCTCCGGGCGCCTAGTACAACATTCGCACCTGCACGCGCCAGTGCCATAGAAAATGCCGCACCAATACCTGATGAAGCCCCTGCAACGAGTGCGACCTTTCCTTCTAGGCCAAAAAGACCATCTAGATATTCATTCGACATTTAAAATCTCACATCCTGTTATGGGCACAAAACTATTAGCTCTGAGCCAGATTTACATTTCTTTAGAAGTATACATAGCCTGCACAAAAAAGCTTCAAGGGAAGGCATGTTTAAAGAACGTCTTGATGTCCCTCCCTCAATTCCCATTTATAGAAGACAGCATCACAGAAAATATCGGGGAAATCTGTGCACGATGGAATAGAACGAAACTTCACCTCTTCTGATTTGGCTACCATTCAGAGAACAACTGAACGCTTCAAACCCAACACACAAATCGCTATCGCTAAGATCCAAAATGACAGGATGTCCTTCTATGGTGTTATGGTAGGAGGTAATAAAGAAGTAACGCCAGTTAGCAACCATACTTCTATCTTCGAAATTGGCTCCATCACCAAGGTGCTTACTTCCACACTGCTCGCACAACTCGTCATCGAGGGCACCATTAAACTTGATGACACCATTGACCGTTATCTCGGATACAAACTGGCCAATGATGCACAAATTACTTTTGAAGGCCTTTCAAACCATACAGCTGGGCTGCCACGGCTACCTCCAAGTATGCTTTGGAAGGCCATATTCGGAAGTAGTGAAAACCCCTACAAGGACTATAATGCAGACGCCCTTAAACACGATATTACATCGCGTATAAAACTAAAGAAAACCGGGAAAAGCCGATATTCTAACCTAGGTGCAGGGTTATTGGCCCATACGCTGGGCGAGATCACAGGGCAATCATTTGAAATCATGCTCAAAGAACGGATCTTCGAGCCCCTCGGTATGCATAGCAGCGCCGTCACACGCGAGAGATGCACGGGCCAGCTCGTAACTGGCCTTAATAAAAAAGGGCACCCGACAAAAGGCTGGGATTTCATTTCGCTCGCCGGGGCCGGCGCCGTTTTATCCTCGGTAGAAGATTTGGCAAAATTCATTCAAGCAAACTTTGACACACATAACAAAGCTTTTCAGCTGCAGCAAAAGCAAACCATTAAAACAGGAAAATGGGACAGTTTTGCTCTCGGTTGGATGATTCAAAACTTTAAAACGACAAACGATAGACCTTGGCACTGGCATAACGGTGGAACCGGGGGATTTTCTTCAACGGCAGTTATGGACTTAGAAAAAAGAACAGGCGTTGTTATCCTATCAAATGTCTCAGGGCTATCCCTGTTCAAAAGCGAAGAAATAACCAACATGGCCTTCAACCTTCATAAAGATATGCAAAACACAGATTGACCTTTCATTTCATTTTTTGCAGGGTGGCGCGCAATAAATAGCGTGATTTTGGGGCCCCTTTTGATGACGTCAGCTTCTACTAGTAAAACTGTCAACATTTCATTCTGCGCATTTGCCATGCAGTTTATGAATGTGCGCGTCAATCAACCTATTGAAGTCATGCGCCAATTCGGTGCTAACATCGTCCTTCATGACAAACAGGTTAAGCTCCTCTCCAATTGCCCTGAGGACGAACCAAAAATCTTAATTCTGCAACGCGCCTTTTTAACAAAAGAAGGCTGGCCAAATGTTATCAAAGAAGCCATAAAACGCGATTGGGTCGTGGTAAATGAGTATGATGATTACCCTGAGAACCCCCATAACGCTGAGAAACGTGCCAAATCTCTTGATTGGGAACGCTTCACAATGTGCCACGCAGTGCAGTGCAGCACAAAGCCCCTCGAACAGGTTTTTCAGGACTATAACCCTGAAGTAAAACTTATTGAAAATCAGTTTTTCAAAGTGCTTCATCCCATCAATCGCACAGATAAAGAAGTGCGGGTATTCTTTGGTGCACTCAACCGAAAGAATGCGTGGGCGCCGTTAATGGGTCGCTTTAACAAGCTCTTTAAAAAATATCAGCAATTGCGTCCAATCGTGTTGCACGACAGAGAGTTCTTTGACGCACTTGAAACTGATAACAAGGTGTTCAAACCAACCGCCAAATATGACGACTATTTAAATTATCTGCACTGCTGTGACATCAGTGTTCAGCCCTTGGATGACAGCAAATTCAACCGCTACAAAAGTGACATTAAATTCCTTGAAGCTGGCGCAGGTGGCCTCGCCGTTATCGCGAGCCCAACAGTGTATGAAAACTCGATCAAACACGGAGAAACCGGTTTGATTGCACGCACGGCAGATGACTGGGAAAATATGCTTGCAAAACTAGCATGCGATCGAGGTTACCGTCGCATGCTTGGACAGAATGCCAAGAACTATGTTCTTTCTGAGCGCATGCTTGTGCAGCACATCCATAAACAGTTGGATTGGTACCGTGATTTGTGGGCGAGACGCGACGCGCTTAACGCGCGCCTCTTTGAATTGTACCCAAGCCTAAAGCCTTGACGCTGTCATTTGCCGGCATTTGACCAGCGAACCCACTTCAAACCAACCAATAGATTGGACACGCCGATCAAGTCGGCGTGCGACGTCGGGATTAATACCCTAAGTTAGGTCTTAAGAAACGCTCGGCTTTTTCGAAGCTAATACCACGCCTATTCGCATAGTCTGCCACCTGATCCTTGTCGATTTTACCAACGCCGTAATAATGCGCTTCTGGATGTGCAAAATAGTAACCTGACACCGCAGCCGTTGGCAGCATTGCAAAACTGTCTGTCAGTTCAATGCCCGCCATTTGCCCTGCATTCAAAAGCCTAAAGAGCTCGGGCTTTTCTGAATGATCAGGGCATGCAGGATAACCTGGTGCCGGGCGAATACCTTGGTACCGCTCTTTGATCAGATCTTTATTTGTCAGGTTTTCATCCGGCGCATAACCCCAAAACTCCTTGCGTACACGTTCATGCATATGTTCCGCAAAGGCCTCCGCTAACCTGTCAGCAAGTGCTTTGACCATAATTTCATTATAATCATCATGCGCCGCCTTGAAGCGCTCTACATGTTCATCAATACCGTGCCCCGTTGTTACGGCAAAACCACCAAACCAATCATCTTTACCGCCAACAGGCGCCACAAAATCAGCTAGGCAATCATTCTTGCGGCCACCGCGTTTACCAACCTGCTGCCTGAGACAGTGCACTGTTGATAATTCTGTTTCTCGGCTCTCATCATCATAGAGCTTAATATCATCACCAACTGATGCCGCAGGCCAGAAACCAATAACACCTTTGGCTGTCAGCCATTTTTCATCAATGATCTGCTTAAGCATTTCCTGAGCATCTGCAAACAAACTACGGGCACTTTCGCCAACGACCTCATCTTGCAAGATTGCAGGATAATTCCCTGCCAGCTCCCAAGTCCGGAAGAATGGTGTCCAATCGATACAAGCCGCAATTTTATCAAGCGGATAATCATCAAACACTTTAGTATCCGTAAATGCTGGTTTTGTTGGTGTGTACTCCTCGAAAGAAACTTCAGCTTTATTAGCACGAGCTACTTCCAAACTCACCAGACGGTCGGTCTTTGGCTTCGCAAGCCGCTTTTCCAAGATACTTTTATATTCTGCTTTGGTTTTAGCAACAAAGTCGTCTTTGAGCGTTTCAGACATAAGCGTACTCACCACCCCAACAGCACGTGAGGCGTCAAGAACATGTGTTACGGGGCCTGAGTAATTTGGTGCAACCTTAACCGCAGTATGCACCTTGCTTGTCGTCGCGCCGCCGATTAGCAGTGGTTTATTAAGACCAATGCGTTCCATTTCCTCAGCAACTGTCACCATTTCGTCTAATGACGGCGTAATAAGGCCTGAAAGACCAATGATATCAGCGCCGTGATCATTAGCAGCTTTCAAAATATCAGCCCAGGGCACCATCACGCCGAGGTCAATAACTTCATAGTTGTTACACTGCAGAACAACGCCCACAATATTCTTACCAATATCATGTACGTCGCCCTTCACTGTAGCCATGACAATTTTTCCCTTGGCTTTTGCACCTTCTTCTTTTTCCGCTTCGATGAATGGTTGTAGATAATTCACGGCCTGTTTCATCACACGGGCAGACTTCACTACCTGCGGCAAAAACATCTCACCAGCACCGAACAAGTCACCAACAACATTCATGCCGTCCATCAAGGGGCCTTCAATCACCTGAATGGGGCGCTCAAATTTTTGCCGCGCTTCTTCAGAGTCTTCCTGAATATAGTCAGTAATACCCTTCACAAGTGCATGCTCCATACGCTTTTCAACGGTACCTTCGCGCCAGCTCAAATCTTCTTTGCGTGCCTTACCACCTTGCCCGTGGAATTCGGCCGCAATATCCACCAACCGCTCTGTCGCATCAGGCCTGCGGTTTAGGATCACATCCTCAACGCGTTCTTTTAGTTCAGGCGGAATATCGGAATAAACCGTCAATTGTCCGGCGTTTACAATGCCCATGTCCATACCCGCCCGAATGGCGTGATACAGGAACACACTGTGCATTGCCTCGCGAACAGGGTTGTTACCGCGAAATGAAAATGACACATTCGACACACCGCCAGATACCTTGGCGTGCGGCAAATGTGTTTTGATCAACCGCGTTGCTTCAATAAAATCGACGCCGTAATTATTATGGTCATCAATCCCCGTTGCCACCGCAAAAATGTTCGGGTCGAAAATGATATCTTCTGGTGGAAAGCCAACGTCATTCACCAAAATATCGTATGATTTTTTACAAATCTCGAACTTACGCTCAATGCTATCTGCCTGACCTTTTTCGTCAAAGGCCATAACCACAGCAGCAGCACCGTACCGCATGATACGTTTAGCGTAATAGATGAAAGGGTCCTTACCTTCCTTCATACTTATAGAGTTTACAACAGCCTTGCCTTGCACGCACTTTAGGCCAGCCTCAACAACTGACCATTTAGAACTGTCAATCATCACAGGTACCCGAGAAATGTCAGGCTCCGCGGCGATCATGTTCAAAAACTTTGTCATCGCCTCTTCGGCGTCCAGCATCGCATCATCCATGTTCACATCGATGATCTGCGCGCCGCCTTCCACCTGATGGCGGGCAACAGTAACTGCTTCCTCATAATTTCCTTCAAAGATCAGCTTTTTGAACTTTGCCGAACCGGCCACGTTGGTACGCTCACCAACGTTAATAAATTGTGCGATGGGTTTGCTCATATGACTTACTCAGCGGGTTCTAGTGTGGATATTTGCACGGGATCAATGCCAGACAGGCGCATCATCGTTGGGGCTGTTGGTATCTTGCGCGGCGCAAACTGTGCCACACCCTCAGCAATTGCCCTAATATGGTCAGGTGACGTACCACAACAGCCCCCGACAATATTTAACAGCCCTTCTTCCGCCCAATCTCGCATAAAACCGCCAGTTACCTCGGGTGTTTCATCATATTCGCCCATTTCGTTCGGCAAACCAGCGTTTGGATATACACAAACGTTTGTGTCAGCGATTGCTGCAATTGTTATGGCATGGGGTCGTAAATGTTCCGCCCCAAACGCACAGTTAAGGCCAACTGAAAATGGTTTTACGTGGCGAACACTATGCCAAAATGCCTCAATGGACTGGCCGGAAAGGTTACGCCCAGACATATCTGTTACTGTACATGACATCATGATCGGCAGCCGAATGCCTTGTTCCTCAAAAACCTCTTCTGCCGCGAAAATAGCAGCCTTTGAATTCAAGGTATCAAAAACAGTTTCAATTAGGATGATATCAACACCGCCCTCAATCAAGCCTTCAACTTGTTCTTTGTAAGCAGCGGCCACTTCATCAAATATAACAGCACGGAAACCGGGGTTATCAACATCAGGCGACAATGAAAGCGAACGGTTCATTGGTCCAATTGAGCCAGCAACAAATCTTGGTTTATCAGGTGTTTTAGCTGTCCATTCGTCCGCGACTTTTCGTGCTAACTTGGCACCTTCAACGTTAATTTCGCGCACAAGGAACTGCATATCATAGTCAGCCATAGAGACAGACGTGGCATTAAACGTATCGGTTTCAATAATATCCGCACCGGCCGCCAAAAACTCACCATGAATTTTTGCGATTAGATCGGGCTTAGTGAGCACCAACAAGTCATTATTACCCTTGAGATCAGATGGGTAATCTGCAAACCGTTCACCACGATAGTCTGCTTCCTGCAAACTTTCGCGCTGGATCATTGTACCCATGGCACCATCCATAACCAATATACGGTCTTTGCAAAGCGCCGTTAGTTGTTCGGTAATTTTATCAGTCACGATTATTATCCCTCAGCGCCATCTCGGCGGATACCAAGCATGTGGCAAATAGCATATGTCAGCTCAGCTCGGTTAAGCGTATAGAAATGGAAATCACGCACACCACCAGCATAAAGTAGGCGGCACTGCTCCGCAGCCACAGACGCTGCTACCAAACTACGTGTTTGCGGACGGTCATCTAACCCCTCAAACATTTCGCCTAGCCATTTTGGCAAGCTTGCACCACAAGTCCCTGCAAAATTCTTAAGAGTTTTAAAGTTAGTTACAGGTAAAATGCCAGGCACAATCGGCACATCAATCCCGTATGAGTCACAGTGATCAAGGAAGCGGAAATAAGTATCAGCTTCAAAGAAATACTGTGTGATCGCCCGGTTCGCTCCAGCGTCGATCTTGCGCTTGAGGTTATCAAGGTCAGCCGCAAGTGTTGAGCTATCAGGGTGAATTTCAGGGTAAGCAGCAACTGAAATATC
Organism: uncultured Kordiimonadaceae bacterium; assembly: GCA_963976155.1. GTDB lineage: Bacteria > Pseudomonadota > Alphaproteobacteria > Sphingomonadales > Kordiimonadaceae > Kordiimonas. The sequence goes on from CAXBKT010000025.1 coordinate 9,689, forward strand.
AAAATCTCCGATGTCTCGAATACCTGCTACAAGATCCGCCGCATTTTGATAGCCTTCAGGATGCGGCGTATAGCAATTTGCGCCTTCTGCTGGATCGCCGCGCAGTGCAACAATGCTACGCACCCCTGCTGCATGATAATCACGAATAACTTCGTTCACTTCTTCTTTGCTTGCGCCAACACACGTAAGGTGAGCAGCAGGTGGCAAAGACGTTTCATCCAATATACGTTTTACAGTATTGTGGGTACGCTCCCGCGTTGAACCACCGGCACCGTATGTAACCGACACAAAAGAGGGGTTAAGCTCTTCGAGCGTCTTAATGGAACTCCAAAGCGTTTCTTCCATCTTTGGAGTCTTCGGCGGGAAAAATTCAAATGAAACATTAACATCTTTCACCGGCTCGGAAAAAAGCGAGCTTGACCGGCCGTATGGGTCATTAAAATGGGCCACTGCCCTACTCCTTAACTTATGAGTTTTTTTCAAACTTCCAGATGGTTACACGGAGTTTTCCTCCGTCTAGGTGCTTCACTGCAGTGGACTTAAGACCTGCCTGAGCACCTAAATTTATCATTTCTTTTTCACCAAACCCTAAACGGCGGTGAGCATGATCTACTCGCAAATACTCTTCTTCGTGTGGCGCAAAGTCTGCAACAAGTACTTGCCCATCAACCGCAAGAGCATTCGATGCTTCAACAAGCGCTTGCAGCGGCTCACTGGCAAAATGCATAACCTGATGAAATACAATTAAATCTTGGCTCGCTGGCTCTACACCAAGGCTGTACATATCACCTTGGCGTACTTGGCAGTTTGGCAAACCTTTCTGCGCAAGGTTTGCCCGCGCGACAGATAACATCGCACGCGACAAATCAATGCCAACAGCCTGAGTAATATAACTAGAAAACACTTCGAGCATACGCCCCGTGCCTGTACCAACATCAAGCATGCGCTGTTGCTGACGCCCCCCTTGCAACTCAACAAGAGCGGCCTCCACCTGCTCTTCCGCAACATGAAGCGACCGAATTTTATCCCAACTACCTGCATTTTCTCGAAAATAGCACTGAGCCTTCTCAAGGCGTTCCGCCCGAATTGCACCCAAGGCTATCAGGTCATCAGTCAATCCAGCATCACCGGCAGGCACTAACGGTACAATTGCTTTATTCAAGGCGTTACCAATACCCCCTTCCGACAGACGGTAAAAAACCATGGTGCCCTCTTGAAAACGGTCCAGTAGACCTGCATCACACATTAGTTTAAGATGCCGGGATACACGCGGTTGGCTTTGATCAAGTATTTGAACCAATTCCCCCACGGTAAGCTCGCCCTGCGAAAGAAGCGCTAATATGCGTAAACGTGTTGTTTCCGCAGCTGCACGCAATGCCGCTAAAAGATGTTCCATTGACCGCTTCCCTGACATAAGCACTTTATAAGAAATATAATATAAATATTTCTTTATATAAGTAAAGCTTTATTTCAACACCTGGCCAATTAAAATGAATCTTCAAGGTACTGCTCCTTTTTTTGTGAATAGCGATATAAACTTTTAGCCAATATAAGCTTGAACAGACACCATGGTATCGCCACATTGTGCCCTTACGTGCTACCTTAACAAAAAGAATACCGCCCGATCAGCCGAGGAATATATGAGTAAGACCCCTTTAACAAAAAGCCTTGCAGTGGCAGCGCTTCTCTTAACCGCAGCTTGTGCTTCTACGAACCAAAACAACCCAGAAGAAACCCTCGACCCTTTTGAGGGAATGAACCGGGCAACACACAGCTTCAATCAAGGTGTTGATAAAGTACTCATCCGCCCTTTTACCGCTGGCTACCGAGCAATCTTACCTGAAGCGCCTAGGCAAGGCATTTCTAATGCCATGCGCAACCTCCGCGAACCCTGGACATTCGTGAATGATATTTTGCAGTTTAAGTTCTTGCGGGCAGGTAAAACACTAGGGCGCTTTGTCATCAACAGCACCTTTGGCGTAGGCGGCTTAATGAAGGCCTCAGATTCTATGGGCATAGAGCATCACAGTGAAGATTTGGGGCAAACACTGGCCGTTTGGGGTATAGGTGAAACGCCTTTCATCGTACTACCATTCCTTGGGCCATCAAATGGTAGAGACACTATCGGATTTGGCGCCTATATATTCGCCGACCCTGTTACCATTGGAATAAGTAAACTTAATGAAAAAGGCCTAAACCTTGCCCGCACAGGTGTTGATGCATTAACCCTAAGAGAACGCAACTTTGAAACCATCAACAGTACGCTTGACGACCCAGACAGCTACGAATTGATGCGCTCCGCCTATGGTCAATATAGGCGGCATGAGATTTTTGATGGCAACCCACCACAAATTGACAATGACATTTTTGACGAATTAGACGCAGATGAATTTACTGTAGAAAACACCGAAAACACAAAAAAATGATGGCGATCACTCAACTGACGTGTGATCCACCAAACAATCTAGCGCCTCAGGTAACTGATAGCGTTTATAAATGTTACGCAGGGCTTCTTTGAAGGCCTTGTTTGACATTAGGCCTCGTATTTTTTCAGCCTCGGCCTGATACTTAGATTCTTTAGAAATTGAAACCGAAAGCGGTAAAGTCTCAACATAAAGCGGATCTGCTAAAAGAGGCCACAGATCAGGAGACACTTTAAACTGCGGGTTTAAGTCATTTTTATATCCATACCAAACAGCATCGTTGATAATGAAAGCGTCAAGCCGCTTTCTAAGAGCCATCCGAAACATCATTTCAGTATGAGAAACTGCAAGTCCCTTAAGGTCTAAGCTTGGAAGAAACCTCTTAACAAAATATCCCCCACCCGGATAGGCCACACGTAGTCCATTAAGTTGTTCTAAGCTTGTTACCGGGGCACCCTTAAAAGACACAACTGCGCTCCGCAAGCACCCCAAGTCGGCCAGATAATCGACAGGCCCCAACATAGCGGCATCACGATACGTTATGGTAAAATCAAACTCGCCTTTTTCCATCGCAAGAAGAACGCGAGGAACAGGAGACACAACCTTCTGGCTTTTCATGCCAATTGCATTGTCGATAGCAGCTGCCACATCAACAACGAGCCCATAGTTTTTCCCCGCTTCCACCCAACCAAACGGAAACCAATCAATCACCCCAAACACCGGAGATTCAATTTTAGCTAGAACCGGGGAAAACACACCAAAGAAACACAGATAGCTACCCAAAACCAAAGATGCTTTCCTTACCACCCCTGTTACCTTTCTTGCTCCTCGTTGCACTCAACTACTATATGTAACACCAACTCGCCTTCTTATGAACCAGCAACATTCGTTGCACTACCTCAGAAAATGAAGTTGATGTCCTCCAGGTCTTCTTCTGCAAGCCCTTCCAAGAAAAGAGAGTTACCACTACCTAGAGCTATAGAAACACCATTTGATTGACTGGTAGTAACGGCCTGAACGTCTGCGATAGCTGCAAAACTGCTAGATAGTGCGGATAAGTCTAAAGCATCCTCCACTACACTAAAGTCCGTTATCTGGTCAGAACCATTGTTTGAAGCAAAAACAAAGGTATCTGCTCCATCACCACCAGTATAATGGTCATTCCCGGCGCCGTCATACAAGAGATCGTTACCGCTACCGCCACTCACAGTATCATTTCCAGCACCTGAAAAGAGCTGGTCATTGCCACCTTCGCCAAAAATCTGGTCGCTATGGTCACTTGCACCACCAAAAATGGTGTCATCGCCACCACCACCATGTACTGTATCGTTTCCATCTCTAGCGCCAATCAGGTCATTGCCTGAAGCGCCATACACTAAATCATTGCCTAAGCCAGCCCAAAGAACATCATTACCGTTCCCGGAAAACGCCTGCTCCAAAGGAGTGAACACACCGTCGACATCGGTAACGATGCCATCAATCCAACCACCTCCAATAATAGTGTCGTTGCCGTCTGCACCAAACAAAGTGTCGCTACCATCACTGTTACCCGGATCATCTTCGACCCATAGTTGACGCGCTTTCCCGCTTTCCATGCCACCACCAATGATTAAATCGTTGCCCGCATTACCGCCAATCAAGTCATCACCCGCGCCGCCAATGAAGGTGTCATTACCCATATCCCCGGCCCCCGCAAATATCTTGTCATTGCCGTCGCCACCGGATGCTACATCATTCCCGAGACCGCCTGATAAAAAGTCATCACCAGAACCTCCTTGCAGAAAATCATCCCCTTCATCACCGAATAAATTATCATTCCCCGCGGCACCATCGATCGAGTCTGCTCCGGCAGCACCACTCAGGCGGTTAATTGCATTATTGCCAACAACCAAGTCATTACCATCAGCAGCATTAACATTTTCAATCACTGTTTCCGGCGTCAGGAATACAGTTTGTTTCTGAGTACCTACAGTCGCCCCACCTGACCCAAAATAGGTAAGTGTCGTCCCTACATTTATGAAGGCACCCCCCAAATTGTTAGCTTGCGGCGTGAGGTCAATCGCAACAGACTCCCCTGATCCAGTGATTTGAATAGTATCTATACCTCCAGTATCAAAAATAGTTTCGTGATACTGGCTAGTAACATCAAAGGTATACAGATTATCGCCTTCGACAGCTGAGTTATCTGCACCATACAGGTGACGCAGTGCTAACATGTCAAAATACCCAAATGTCGTTGGATAGAGGCTTACAGCATTGGCGCTTGGGAACAAAGCCGATGTAAACTGCGGCACCATTTGCGTAAACTCAATGCCGTAGAAACCATCCGGCACCTCAAACCTATTTGTAGCGCCATCATCTGCGTCGCGAATATGGGTCAAACCAAGTGTATGTCCGAGTTCATGAAGAACAACCCAAGCACTTTCAGACGGAGTACTAATTCTATGCTCAAAAATAACAATATCACCGCCAGTCAGTACTTCGCCCGGAAAGCCACCAATACCAAGTGTGCTCCCGATAAAAGCAGCGTTACCCATGAGCCGCAGAACACCAAACTGAGTACCTTCATCTGCCACCATCTCAAATTCAATTTTTGCGATTGAAGACACTTTCGCAAGAGCCACCTCAAAGTCTGTGGCAGTGGCGCTCGAAACCTGCAAGAAAGACTGCGTAAGGTCAGTTTCTTCTGACATAAAAGGAACAAGGAAAAGAGAATCTTCATCTGGGATACTATAACTGACGCGGGTAACCCCATCCGGATCAGGTGCATATGCAACCCCAAACGGAGCTGTATCAGGCCCCGCACCTGCGGCTAAGGCATCAATAAACACATTGCCTGACTGTGGAACGGCTACAGGATCAACAGGGTCAGGCCGAAGTGACTTGCTTTCTTCTTCTACAAATAATGTGTAGGTGCCAACATCTTCCTGTTCGGAACTTATAGCACCGGTATTATCAAAAGAAGTGGCTGCAATAAAGTAAGTGCCACTTGCATCAGGTGTGAAGACAATCCGACTATTCGACCGCACACCCCCATCATCATTTTGGTCAACAAGACGGTTATTGTTACTATCAAAAAGTCCCTCGAAAAACGGATCATTAAGCGTACCAGCACCGGTTAGTTCACCCTCGAGATCAAATTGGTATGCAACGCCAGCCTGAAGTTCCACGGCGTAATAGTCAATATCGCCTTCTGCTTCAATGGTCCCTTGCGCATTGCTGCCAATTGCAATTGACAAATTCGTGTCAACACCACCCGTTGGTTCATCATCAGCCATAAGTCTTCACTTCCCAATATTACTCGACACTACATTAATTGAAATGTACCGGTTCCCGATCTCACTTCAAGATAAGTTTCTTGTGATAAATACAAGATGAACAAAAAAAGGGGCCAGAAGGCCCCTTAATCAATATCACGTTTAACTCAGCAAAATTACCGAGCGAACTTGCGGTATTTAATCCGGTGAGGCTGGGTAGCATCTGCGCCAAGGCGGCGTTTCTTATCTTCTTCGTATGCTTCAAAGTTACCCTCAAACCACTCAACATGGCTATCACCTTCGAAGGCAAGAATGTGGGTCGCAATACGGTCAAGGAAGAAGCGATCGTGACTGATGACCACAGCACAACCAGCAAAGTTCTCAAGGGCTTCTTCAAGAGCAGCAAGTGTTTCCGTATCAAGATCGTTTGTCGGCTCATCGAGCAACAGTACGTTTCCGCCTTCTTTAAGCATCTTCGCAAGGTGAACACGATTACGTTCACCACCAGAAAGTAAACCAACTTTTTTCTGCTGATCGCCACCTTTAAAGTTGAAGGCACCAACATAAGAGCGTGTACTAATTTCATGCTTACCAAGATAGAACATATCATGGCCACCAGATATCTCTTCCCAGACATTTTTGTCGCCATCAAGTGCATCGCGTGACTGGTCCACATATCCAAGCTGAACAGTGTCGCCAACCTCAAGCGTTCCTGCATCTGGTTTTTCTTGACCAGTAATCAACTTAAAGAGTGTCGTTTTACCGGCGCCGTTAGCTCCGATAATCCCAACAATACCACCAGGTGGGAGGCTAAACTCTAGGTTTTCAAACAGGAGCTTATCACCGAAGGCTTTCGTTACACCCTTCGCTTCAATCACCTTGCCGCCAAGGCGTTCAGGTGGCTGGATCTTAATTTGTGCTGGGCCAGCAAGGCGATCATGCTGATTTTGCAACATTTCATCATAGGCCTTGATCCGAGCCTTAGACTTCGCCTGGCGCGCTTTCGGACTTTGTCTAATCCAATCAAGCTCATCATTCATAGCTTTTTGACGCGCTTTATCTGAACGTTCTTCTTGCGCCATACGCTTGGTTTTCATTTCAAGCCATGCGCTATAGTTACCTTCAAACGGTATACCTTGGCCTCGGTCAAGTTCGAGAACCCAGTTCACAACATTGTCCAGGAAATAGCGATCGTGTGTCACCAGAATTACACAGCCGGTGTAATTCTGTAAAAACCGCTCAAGCCAGCCTACTGTTTCAGCATCAAGGTGGTTGGTAGGCTCATCGAGAAGAAGGATATCAGGTTTTTCGAGCAGAAGCTTACAAAGTGCTACACGGCGCTTTTCACCACCAGAAAGCTTATCTACGCTCCAGTCATTAGGCGGACAGCAAAGCGCGTCCATCGCCACTTCTGCCTGAGACTGCAAATCCCACGCGTCAGCCGCGTCAATCTGCTCTTGCAACTCGCCCATTTTATTGAGCAGGTCCATATTTTCAGGGTCCATGCCATAGTCGCCTGCAACCTGATTGAACTCGTCTACAATCGCCTGCGTTGCAGCAAAGCCTTCCATGACATTGCCAATAACATCTTTGTCTTCGTTAAGCTGAGGCTCTTGAGACAGGTACCCAACCCGGATACCCTCAGCAGCCCATGCTTCACCGCCAAATTCGGTGTCATAGCCAGCCATAATCTTCATCAGTGTTGATTTACCTGCACCATTCTGACCGATAATCGCAATTTTTGCATCAGGCAAAAAGTTAAGCGAAATACCGTTTAGAACCTGTTTACCGCCCGGGTATTTTTTGGACAGTTTTTGCATTTGATAGACGTACTGATAAGCAGCCATGAGTGTTGGTCCTTAAATTCGAAGAAAGTTTGGCCTCTGTTAGCGCAGAATTGCTTGCTAGACAAGCAACAACCACCGGAAACCAGCTTCTTGGTTTCTTTGGCTTGCACAGCAGCTTTGATAATGTAATAGGAACGATGGCTTATCATGATCAGCAATGTGAATTTAATACCATGACACCTACAGAAGAAACTGTTCCGTCCCCTTGCATATTGGTGTGCAAGCTACATGCTGAATCGCAAATATGTGTGGGTTGTCTCAGGACGCGAGACGAAATTGCTCGCTGGTCTCGTGCAGATGACACCTACAAACAAGCAGTTGTTAACATATTAAAAGAACGCCAAAAGCTCGGCACTAAACTATTCCGCGCGGAAAACGCTCAAACTTAATTAAGTCTTCTTCCAAATGCACCCAAGGCATTCGGGTTTTTATATGAGCGTGCCCAATGGGCTGAAAATCGTCAGCGTTATCCAATATCGACAGATGCACATGGAATTCGCCAGGCCATGCCTCGCCCTCAAAAGAGACAGGACTACCGCACTCACCACAAAAGCTGCGTTTCACACCAACGGTTGATTTGAAAACTTTAGGCACATCACCAACATGCCGGGCATGTTCTTTAGCAAATCCTGCATAAGTCGCAAAACCAGTACCACTAACCTTTTGACAGCTCGGGCAATGGCAATGCCCCACCCAGCGGGGCTCCCCTACAAACTCCAGTTTCACTGCACCGCACAAACATTTTCCGGTGTAAAGTGCGCCGTCCATCATAACACAAATATCTCCCAATCTTCCGATTGAAAGTATGTGCCAAACACCCCTGTAAGGCAATGATAAATGCGGATTTTTCCAGCTATGTAGCCAATTGATAGTTGATAAGCATACCTGCCACAGAAAGCATTATCAGGGCAACAAAAGCATCAAGGAAACGCCATGCTTTAGGACTTTGAAACAAGGGTGCCAATTTCTTAGCACCATAACCGAGACTAAAAAACCAAACAGCAGACGCCATGACTGCCCCTAATAAAAACAGTAGCCTACCGGTGTCCGTTTCATACTTAACACTGACCCCTCCCACGAGCACGATCGTGTCAATATAAACCCACGGATTGAGGAAAGAAAAAGCAAGCGCATGTAATATTGCGACCTTTGCGCCTTGTCCCGCAGCTGTACCGGCTGATTGCTCAATATTTTCCGCCGTTATTGCGTGCCCCTTGAAGGCCGAGCGCGCACTACTAAAGGCCATCCACAACAAGAATATTACTCCGCCCCACCCAAGCCAAAACTTCAGCGAAGCATTTGCTTCAATTAGTTTGCCAACACCCAGCACACCCAAACTAATAAGAAAAACATCCGCAAGAAAGCAAACAGTTGCGATAGGCCCCACATGATGGCATCTAAGACCCTGCCGTAACAAATAGGCATTTTGTGGCCCAATCGCCATCAAAAGACCCATTGACACCAAAAAGCCTTCAATCAAGATTGGGTTCATTGTCATGGATTAAAACTTTCACTCATCCAGCTATATAGCACTTCTACTACTCTTGAAGGGCACGCCATACGTACCTTGATGCTACTATAGGAAATCCATGTGTAAAACCACTGCAGATTTTACAGCCCCGGTACAATGAGTTCTAGAAATTTTGCGAAAGCCATGAGAGTAAAATATTATTCACTTCATCAGGCTTTTCTTGCTGGCTCCAGTGCCCGCAGCCCTTCAAATCAACCCTTGAATAAGGTTTACAGAGGTTTTCCATACCATCTGCCAGCTTAGGCGGACAGGCCCTATCTAAGTCAGCGGTAATCATCAGACATGGAGTTTCTACCAAAGGCAGTGCCCCATCCTCAAGAAAGGCCTTCTGTGCCTCCCAATTCTCTGCCATATTTCGATACCAATGAAGCGGTGCAGTAAAGCCCCCTGCGCTATAAGCATTGACATAAACCTGCATGTCCGCTTCGCTAAGCAGCAAATCCCCACCCCACGCGCTTTCACCTTTTTGCAACAAGCCAATGAGATCAAGGTTTTCTATGTCAAAGGAAACACTCGGTTGGCGCTTCTTATTAAGAGATGGTCGTCGCATAAAAAACCTAAAGGTTTTCTGGACATCGTCTTCAAGTATCGGTTCACATGCGCCTTCATCTTGAAAACACACAATGTACATATCGTCCCCAAGCTTGGCCCGCATGAGAGAAATAGGATCAAGCGGATAATGACGCGTAAGCGGTAAGTTTAGGCCTGCGTACCCACGTACCCTGTCACCGCAATAAAACGGCAGCGACCAAAGAACCAGAGCGCCCCAATCATGCCCAACGAACACCGCCTTTTCAAGGCCGTAATGATCAAGCAAGCCAACAAGATCGCCTGTTAGTTTCTCCATCGTATAGTTTTCTTTACCTAAAGGCTTTGAGGATCGACCATAGCCACGTTGATCAGGTGCGAAAACAGGGTAACCAGCCACAGATAGGGCCTCCATCTGAGCACGCCAACTATATGCAAGCTCCGGAAAACCATGCAGGAAAACTATCGGGGGCTTATCTGTCTCAACAGGCTCTGGACCCGCACGGTAAACAGCGAGTGTTATACTATTAGTTTCAATCAAGTCGGGTTTCTGAAAATCAATCATAGAATATGAGCTAAAGCGTACAAGCAAACAGTCAAGCACTGTCTCATCAATACACCGCGGGATGGTTTTCAGTTCCCCTGTTTTTGCTTTTTTGATGCAGCCCTTAAACAATCAATGTATGTATCTGCATAGTTCCGCAATGAAGAAGATAAACAGGGGGCCTTGTGCTAGAACCGCTTAAAGACGGCGAATACTTCCATATCTGCCTACAAAAAAGCTACATTCCACACAAACCCATGATGCGCGGTGATCGCTTCACTGTTGGGGATACGCATAATCCCTTCTTTTCATTTTTTGAAAATGCCCGGTCCTACAAGGTAAATACACCTGAAGGTTCAGAGCAGGTGCCGGCGATGCGCTTTTTACGTGAGATAAACCGTGGAAAAATTGAATGCCCCGACCTACCCAAGCAGGCCTTAGCAATCGCGAACCACTATAATATTTTGGCTCGTGAACTAATCATGGAAGACGCTCGGCAACAGACCGCACCGAAGGCTCCCTCCCGGAAGAACTGTATGTGGGTTGTTGATGAGCTCGGGCTTGCCAAATACTGGCAAACCAAGTTGAGCAAAAGGTCGTATATTGTGCGCCTTCATCTTGAGGGGAATTTCCACAAAGGTGATGCCACACTTTTAATGAACGAAAGCGAACCAATCTCTGAAACTTATGAAAAAGCAAAAAGATATTGGCTTGGCGACACAACAGATGACCCCTTACCTGAAATATTATTCACCGGCGTGGGTGTGGTTATCGAGGATCATGTCACAGACGAAGAAGCCTAAAGCAGCGCCTCTATTGCGCCTCTAATTTTTTCTGGCTTATCGGTCGGGGCAAAACGTTTCACAACTTCACCATCCTTATTGATCAGAAACTTGGTAAAATTCCATTTGATCCGGCGGGTACCTAAAACGCCCTTTTTTTCCGTTTTCAGATGCTGATAAAGCGGTGAGGCGTCAGGGCCGTTAACATCAACTTTTGCAAACATTGGAAAAGAAACACCATAATTAATTTGGCAGAACTCACCAATTTCATCATTGCTGCCGGGATCCTGCTTGCCAAACTGGTTACAAGGAAACCCTAAGATTTCGAGCCCTTTGTCCTTCAAATCTTTATATAGTGCTTCCAGTCCTTCAAACTGAGGTGTAAAGCCACATTTAGAAGCAGTATTCACGACAAGTATTACCTTGCCCTTATAATCCGCGAGGGACTGCTCTTTCCCTGTCAATCGGGGACAATTAAAATCATATACACTTGTCATTCTTAGTCTCCCTCACACCACACTTTGATTAGAAGTTAAGCTAGAGCTGTCTGTAGGAATAACAAGGCTTTTATGACTTTTCGAGTAGCTTGCGCACTGAAACTTCGAGCAGTTTTATTTCCCGGCGGGTGGAAACACGGTTAATCTGCATCCAAGTGAATAGCTCAATCAGAACTAAGCCCAATGCGCTTAGCACTGCCCATACACCCCATTTGAACGCAACCAGTAGTTCAGTGGCTATAACAAACTCCACAATCGACCACACCAATAAACCCGCGAACGTGACAGCAAAAGTTAAAGCAATAGGAATTAGCTTCCTAAGGGGCCCCTTAAATGCCTGAGAAACAAGTGTAGGAAGAACAGCTCCATCGCTGGTTTCACTCGCTAAAACCTCAATTTCCTCCTGTAGTTCACGGCGAATACGTTCATCAATCGATGCCATTTTCTTCTCCTTCCATAATTTCTCTTAGGCGCAAACGCGCTCTATTCAAGCGTGACTTTAAAGTACCAATGGGTACATCAAGTACAGCCGAAATTTCATTTAATTTCATGTCTTCAAGATAAAACAAATGTATTGCCTGCTGCTCAATATCCGGCAATTTTCCTATAAGCGTCGCAATTTGTCCTGTGGTTGCCCATCTTGAATTTTCCACAGTTGATACACCGAGCATATCATCCTCAAACGATATCATACTGGTCTCACGCTTACGGATGAGATCAATGGTCCGCCAACGCACAGCTTGAAAAACCCTCGCTCGAAACATTGAAGGTTCATTGAGAGCATCAAGAGTACGAGCAATAGTGATCCATGCATCCTGAACCGCATCTAATGCGAGCTGCTCGTTACGGCAAAAACAATAAGAAAAACGGACCAAAGAAGCATGGTAACCACGATAAAGCATACCAAATGCCTTATCACTTCCGGCTTGCGCCTTCAGCACAAGCAATACCTCTTCTGACCGTTCACTCACAATTTTACCTTTGTAACCAGCACCTCAATAGTTAAACGGTGTAAACCTAAAAAAGGTTCAGAGACTTCAGTTTTTCCGCTTATCGCAAATAACTCAACGCTCGCCACACCTAGCTTGCTTGCTGCTCTCCCACACTTTATCATTTTCAAAAAATAAAAAGTGAGGAAATCAAATGGCCCAAATATGGAAATACACAAAGTTGATGCTGAAGCTGATCGGCGTACTATTTGTCGCCGCATTATTATATTTTAGCCCCAACATATACCATATCTACAAATGGAATCCCGTTGTTACGCCGTTAACTTCCTATCTATACTCATCACCAGAAACACGAAAGCAGGCGCGACTAGATGATGTGCATTTTCTTCGCAAGCTCCAGTCAATTGACAATAGTTTCACGCCAGCAGCATCGGCGCAGTTCCATAAAGAACTCGACCAACTTAAATCAGTCGCCAATAGCGTATCTGACGCAGAGTTTGCACTAGCAGCCGCACACGCAGTTGCTCTTGCCGACAATGGCCACACCAATATTAGTGCAAACAGTCTAGCTGAAAACTTCAATCTGCTACCTGTTAAGTTCTATTGGTTTGACGGTAACTTACATATTGTCCGCACAGCGCCTGATTATGCACACCTGCTTGGCGCAAAGGTGAATACAATTGGATCTAAAACAATATCTGAGGCATCGGTAATCGCTAACAGCTATTTTGGGGGGCCACAAAACTGGCGGCAGTATCTATCGACTGTCATTTTAGAATCACCAGCCTTACTAAATGCATCAGGCGTCAGCGCTAAGCCCAACAGTACTATGCTCAACCTAACGCTAGAAAACGACCATTCTTTAGATATTGAGCTAGAAGCTTTACCGCCAAAACCCAATGCCATCTACCGTGGAATACGTCCTTGGATGGTACTAAGCGAAAAACGGCTACCACAAGAAAGTTCTCCCTGGCACCAATACACATCGAGTTGGGAAGACATACCACTTTATCTGTCCAAGCCAGATACACCTTACTTTGCCGAAGAAATGGAAGCATCAAACGGGCTTTATATCTATCTTTCCTTCATGTTGAGCTATGGTGAACATAATATCTATGCCTTTTGGGAAGAGCTAAACCAACGCATTGCCGACAAGCGCTATAAGTTCATCATATTAGACCTTCGGAACAATCCTGGCGGGGATTATAATTCTTCGGTGTCCCACATTGCAAAATTACCCGAATACCTCGAACAGAATGGCAAACTATTTGTTGCCACAACCAATGCAACTTTTTCCGCTGCCATTGTTTCGACTTCTGTCGCCAAATTTCACGGTGGCGAGCAAACACAAATCATAGGAACACGTGTTGGCGACCGAGACCAATTTTGGGCTGAAGGCGGCTTCCCTTTCCGGTTGCCAAATTCTCAACATCGCTTTTCCTATGCAACAGGCTACCATGACTGGGTAAATGGTTGTGCTGATACCCACCCGCTTTGCTATACAGAAAATGAAGGCATCGTGAACCCAATCAAATCCCTTGATCCAGATATCCATGTCCCTCTCAAGTTTGAAGACTATCAACTTGGGAAAGACACCGTCATGGAACGCATTTTAGAGATAATGAATTCTAGGACGGGCGAATAGTTTTAACCCAACCGAAAACTAATGCCGTATCTGGCGTGTAAGCGAAACAATCGCGAGTTCCAGTCGTTTGATCTCGCGCATTGTTGACGCACGATTCATTTCCATCCAACTCCATTTCTTGAGCGAGGATTGAACAATCAACATAATAATAAACCACACACCCCAAAATATGCGATCGTCGATAGCAGACGCGACATAAAAATTATAACCACTCCACAATAACAAGCCGGTAAAAGCTAATGTAACAACAGACATCAGCCACATCCACCGACGCATACTGCCTTTAAAGGCACCCGCAACCATATCCGGTAACCCACCTTCACGTGCCAACAGGTCATCAATTTCCGAGGTCTCTTTTTCAAGTTCTTGCTTGATCAGATCATCAATGTCATTCATTGCATTTCTCCTACCTATTTCGCTACTGCGTTCTTTAAGGCGAGTAAAGCTAGCTCAAGCCTAGAGATTTCTTTCTTGATAGATGTCCGGTTCATCTCCATCCAGCTCCAGTATTTAAGCGCTGTACCAACAACAACGGTTACGACAAACCAAATACCCCAGAACATCCGGGCATCAATATCCGGTGCCACCCAAAACCGGTATCCACACCAAAACATAAAGCCCGCCGCAATAAAATTCACGGCTGCAACCAGCCATACCCAGCGCCCCATGCTCCCCTTAAAGGCATCAACAAGCATGCCGACCGCTCCTTCTCGCGGGTGCAGTACATCATCAAAATTCAACGCCTCTTCTTCAAGTTCACGCCTTATTAGCTCATCTAGATCATTCATGGACCTTCTCCTGCCATTTGTTCACGGAGTTTGTTCCTCGCCCTATTCAAACGGGATTTAACGGTGCCCACAGGTAGACTGAGAACTGCGGCAATTTCTACTAGGCTTAATTCACCCAGATAAAACAGCGTCAAAGTATGTTTGTCATCTGCGGGTAATTGGTCGATGTGGGCCCTCAACTGATGTGACGTAGCACCTTGATTTTGAGCGTCCGGGGCCGCGCAATTAAACTGTTCATCAAAAGGTTCATGCATGATACCGCGTTTTCGAACCTGATCCGTTATACGCCAACGCACCGTTTTATAGGCCCACACCCGAAAACCACGCGGATCTTTCAGTTTAGAAATTGTCTTACTAAGGGTAATCCAAGCTTCCTGAACCGCGTCGTGAGAAAGGGCCTCATCATTCGACAAACGATACGCAAAACGTAGCAAAGGTTTATGGTGCAGACGGTAAAGAAGCTCAAAGGCACGCATATTGCCCGCCTGTGCTGATAACACAAGCAAGTCCTCTTTCGACCTATCACCTTGAGCTACACCCATGATGCGCCCCTCTTAGCTTTTTCTATACTCTCATAGGACGCAGTTATTGGGGAAAAGGTTCACGCTGTCACAGTATTTAACTCGGGATAAAAATAGTCCCCTTGATCACTTCAACTGCATTACCTGATATTTCTACACGGCCATTACCTGCTACCTTCAGCCATAAATCACCGCCACGCTGCGATACCTGTCGAGCATGGAGCGACTTTTTCCCTAATTTCTGTGCCCAATACGGCCCTGAAACACAGTGTGCCGACCCCGTAACAGCATCTTCGTCAATACCGTGATTTGGGAAAAAACAGCGTGACACAAAATCCTCTCGCCCCTGCCCCTTGGCTGTCGCAATAAATCCGAAAGGCACAAAGGCGCGCAAAGCAACCAAGTCAGGTGATAGCTTTTGGATAGTTTCAGCTGTTTCATAGACGAGCAACAGGTCACGGTCCCCCTCTGAACCTTCATATACGGCTAGAGGTTCCTCTCCCATCGCGGCCCCAAGCCCTGTTGGTGTCGCAACTAATTCCGCAGGAAGTGCGGGGAAATCCATGGTCAACTTACCTCTGGCCTGTGTCACCGTTAAAATGCCTGAGAGTGTTTTAAAACGGATACACTCAAGCTGAGGCTTCAGGTACTTAAAAACAACAAACGCTGATGCTAGTGTTGCATGACCACATATCTCAACCTCAGTTGTCGGCGTAAACCAGCGCAGATGATAATCTGCCTCAGTACCATCCTCCTCAACAATAAAAGCTGTCTCCGCCAAGTTATTCTCGGCTGCAATTGCCTGTAGCAGATCATCAGCAAGAAAATGATCCAACGGGCATACGGCGGCGGGGTTCCCCTTGAAAGGCTGATCAGTGAAGGCATCTATTTGATAAAAAGCTATTTCTGGCATTATATACTTTCCCAATTAGCTTTGCGCCCAGCCTTTAATCGTGTCTTGGTCTTTTGGCGCAAAGCCCAGCCTATATTCACCGCCCTTTTCCCAAACCGGGCGTTTGATAATGGCATCATGCGCGAGCATCAAGGCTTGTGCTTTCGCTGCATCCACACCTTCTTTGTCAGTATCACTAAGCTTACGCCAAGTGGTACCTCTAGTGTTAAGAAGCGCTTCCCAGCCAAGTGCTGTTTCAAAACGAGCAATCAGGTCTGCATTGAGGCCATCTTTACGAAAATCATGGAACCTGTGCTCAACGCCAGCCTCATCAAGCCACTTTCTAGCCTTCTTCACAGTGTCACAGTTTTTGATGCCATATAATATTACCAACGGAAACTCCTTACCTTTTAGTCGAAAGCTTATGCTGAGGGCGGATCAATATGAATGAGAATTTCCGCGTCTGGATATTCCCACGCAAGCTGCTCTTCAACAGCATCAGATATATCATGCCCCTCTTGCACTGTTAGGCTGCCGTCCACTTCCAAATGCATCTGGATAAAATAGTCCCTGCCCGACAAGCGTGTCCTCAACTCATGAAGGCCTAAAACTGCGGAATTGCCAAGAGCGATTTGACTAATTCTTTCCCGTTCGTCGTCGGACATTTCCTTATCCATCAACATGTCAACAGCAGGTAGAGCAACATCTTTTGCACCCAACACGATATAAAGCGCAATGAGAACACCGAAAACGCCATCTGCATATATGTATCCCTGGGCACTAGCATATGCCGCCACAACAACGCCAAGGTTCATCATCAAGTCACCTTTATAATGCAAATGGTCCCCTGCAATTGCGAGCGAGCGTGTACGGCGCACCACATAGGACTGAAACATTACAAGACAGAGTGAAAGAACGATTGCCAATACAGAAACGCTGATCACAAATTCAGAGGCCCCTGTTGCCTTTGGCGACCATAAGCGCTCTATAGATGCAAGCGCTAAAAACATCGCAGACCCTGCCATAATAGCTGCTTGAAAAAGTCCAGCGAGTGCCTCAGCCTTTCCGTGCCCAAACCTGTGGTCATCATCAGCTGGCACAAGTGCTGTTTTAACAGCAAAGAAGGTTACGATTGATGCCATGAGGTCAAGTGCGGAATCAGCAAGCGAGCCTTGCATCGCAACCGAATCCGATAGCCACCAAGCGACGAATTTAGTCGCTACCAAGCTCGAAGCCACCAAAATTGCAGCCCTCGTGGCCCATTTCATTAAATTGCCAGCTTGTTCTTTATTCATATGCCCTCAACCAGTGATGCCAATTTGATAACCTTATATAGTGTATCGTACAAAATAAAAACGCCCCGCATTGACTGCGAGGCGTTTTGGGTACTCTAAACTAAGATACTCAGAACAAAACTATTTAGTGAAGCTTTTGCTCCACTTCAGCAATGGCTGCATCAGCTAGTGCTTTACCGCCCTTACCTTTAAGTGTTTCAGCCAGAACGCTTGTTGCAGCCTTAACTGCAACGTCCACAGCAACAGCCTGAACTTCTTTAACAGCAGAAGCTTCGGCCTGAACGATTTTTTCTTCAGCAGCTTTTGTGCGGCGCTCAACCATGGCAGTGATGTCTTTTTTGGCAGCATCTGTCATAATTTTCGCATCGTCTTTGGCTTGTGCCAAAATATCTTCTGCTTCTTTTTCTGCATCACGCTGTTTGCGCTGATAATCAAGGAGCATTTGCTCAGCTTCATCACGAAGAGACTTAGCCTCTTCGATCTGTGAGCGAATTTCCTCAGCACGCGCGTCAAGCATCTCACCAATTTTGTGGTGTGCTTTTGACCAGATAACGCCGCCAATAAAAACAACTGTTGACGCAGCTACCCAAAAAGTTGGGTCAGCGTAGAAAGGTTCACCTGAGGCCATCTCTATGCTCCCTTCACGTTTTCAAGTGCAGACTTAACCGCATCTTTAACGGCTTTGTCTTTCGGCTCAACACCGCCGAGTTTTGCAACCATTTCGGCAGCAACCTCAGTGGCAATAGCATCGATACCCGCAAGTGCCTCATCACGAGCTTTTGCGATACGAGCTTCAGCTTCATCTGTACGAGCACCAAGTGTCTCATCCAGCTCGGCTTGAGCCTTAGCAATATCAGCTTGAATAGTGCCTTTTGCTCCAACAACAATCTCTTGCGCCTTTGCACGAGCACCAGCGACAGCGGCTTCATAAGCTGCTTTCACTTCTTCAGCATCTGCTTTTAAGCGCTCAGCAGTATCAAGGTCGTTAGCAACCTTTTCTTCGCGCTCTTCCATTACCTTAGTTACGCGCGGTAAAATTACCTTGGCGACAATAAGGAAAAGAAAAATAAAGGTCAGCGCAAGCCATGCAACCTGGTTGGTATAACTACCATCCGCAATCACATTCAGCTGTGGCAACCCTTGTTGTGGGACTTCTGTACTGGCTTCAGCCATCACATGCCTCTATTGCTTGGTGTTCATATTCTGCTCTTTCCAGAGCAACTACGAGAAAGCCCGTAGCTTTATGGCCAGATGCGCGGCCAAAAGGCCGCGCAGGAACCATGTATCTGACGTCTTTAAGCTATTAACCAGCGAAAAGGATCAGGAATGCGATAACCAGTGCGAACAGGCCAGTTGCCTCAGTAAGGGCAAAACCGATAAGCAGGTTAGTGAACTGCTTAGGAGCAGCTGATGGGTTGCGGAGAGCGCCAGAAAGGTAGCTACCGAAAATGTTACCAAGACCGATACCGATACCTGCAAGTGCTAGAGTTGCGATACCTGCGCCGATGAATTTTGCTGCTTCAGCTTCCATGATTAGTTCCTTCTCAGTGGATTAGTTAAATAAGTTAAATGTCTGTTTTTCGATCTGCTTAGTGCGAAGGATGCATTGCATCGTTCAAGTAAATGCAGGTCAAAATGGTGAATACGTAAGCCTGCAAGCAAGCTACAAGAATCTCTAGCCCTGTGAGCAACACGTTCACAGCGAATGGCAGAACACCACCAACCATGCCAACCACACCAGCGGCTGCCATACTGATAATAAACCCTGCAAACACCTTCATCATAATGTGGCCCGCAAGCATGTTCGCGAACAAACGTACAGCAAGACTGATAGGACGTGTGCAGTAAGAGATTAATTCAATGGCCACTATAAGTGGCAAAAGCCACAGTGGCACGCCAGAAGGCGCGAACAGCTTCAAATAGCCGGCGCCGTTCTTCGCAAAACCAATGACGGTTACACCAAGGAAAATAAAGATCGCCATCGCGAAGTTAACCGCAATATGGCTTGTAACTGTGAAAGAGTAAGGCACCATACCCGCAAGGTTCAGTCCGAGGACAAACACAAAGAGAGTAAAGATAAACGGGAAGTATTGCTTGCCCTCTTTAC
>CAXBKT010000026.1:0-28896 GCA_963976155.1 uncultured Kordiimonadaceae bacterium
CGTTTAAGACCCGGGAAACTGTGGTTGTGGAAACGCCAGCAAGTTTCGCCACATCGGCGATGGTTTTTGAGGAGCCTTTGGGTGAGGGCATCGTGGTTTCCAATTCTGATAACGCTTTCAGTATGTATAGCAATATTTTGTGTGGAGGGGAGTCAAATTCGACTCAGGTGTCCGTTGGTGATGGCAAGTTCTTTGGGTGAGAGATGAGGGTGATGGGTGGGATTCGCGATTTTTGGTCAAATTTCACTAAAAAATGTTTGCGCTAACATTTTGTGTTTATGCTGTTTTTTGCTGGTATCGCAGGGTTTTTGATACTTTTCATGACAGCGCTGTCATAAAAATCTGGACAAATATCCTGCATTTCAGTACTTAAATAAGACAGCGCTGTCATTTACGAGCACGTATAGATAAAAATTTTAGTGTCGACGAAAATGCTTTAAGGTTCAGGGAAATGGAAATGAAACGAAAAAGTCTATATTATTCATCGGTTGCGAGTACCATGTCGCTTATACTCGCCGCAGTCTCTCCTACAATTGCAAATGCCCAGGATAGTGCTGACACCAGCAACGAACTGGAAGAAATTGTTGTAACAGGTATCCGAGGCAGTTTGAAGCAAGCGATGGATATGAAGCGCGATGCGCGCGGCGTGGTAGATGCAATTTCTGCTGAAGATATGGGTAAATTCCCTGATACAAACCTTGCAGAATCCCTGCAGCGGATCACCGGCGTGTCAATTGAGCGCGAAAACGGTGAAGGTAGCAAGGTTACTGTTCGTGGTTTTGGCCCTGATTTTAATCTTGTTACGCTGAATGGTCGCCAAATGCCTGTGTCTTCCTTGGAAGATACCAGCGCTTCAAGCTCGCGGTCGTTTGATTTTGGCAATTTGGCATCAGAAGGTGTTTCTGGTGTTCAGGTTTACAAAACCAGCAGGGCGGCAATACCAACGGGTGGTATTGGTTCCACAATCAATATTCAAACAACACGTCCATTGAACGCCCCTGGCTTCAAAGCGAGCATTGGTGCAAAGGCAGTGCTCGACACGTCGATAAATGACGGCACGTCTGTAACACCCGAAATTTCTGGTATCATCAGCAACACTTTTGCCGATGATAAGATAGGTGTCGCGTTCTCAGGTTCTTATCAAGAGCGCGAGTCCGGTTATAATCAGGCCAACGCTGGGTGGCGCGGATCTTTCCTTGGGGAGACGAATGACTGGGGTACACTGCCGCAAATTCCGGACGGTGGGACTGAGGCGGATGTAAATATTACCAATAGGCCCGGCACTGGTGACGTTTATGCCACGACCCAGAATATGAATTACAATATGAATAAGATCAACCGGGAGCGGATCAACGGGCAGTTGACCTTGCAGTATCGCCCAATTGATAGTGTTACGGCGACGGTGGATTATACCTATTCACAAAATAAAATTGCGACAGAGCGTCATGATATGTCGGTTTGGTTTAACCATGGAAATACTACAAGTGCATGGACAGATGGCCCAGTTGCAGGGGCTGTACTCTTTTCTGAAAATTTCGTGGGCAATCCTAGTGACCTATCCTTTGGTGCAGCACAGTTCGCTGTGAAGAATGAAAATAAGTCGTTCGGTGTTAATCTGGAATGGGAAGCAACGGATAACCTAACTCTGGAACTGGATTACCATACGTCAAGCGCGGAATCAGGTTCCGATAGCCCTTATGGTAGTAACGTTGCCCTTGGTACAGCAGCCTTCATTCTAGATGAACAGTCAATTGATTTCTCAAAAGAATTCCCAGTGCTTTCTGTCGGGTTAACTAACGGTGCAACAGGCGTCGATGTTTCTGAAATTTTCTCAACGGGTTCCAGTTTCCGCAATAGCTACATGCGTACAGACATTGAGCAGCTGCAATTCCGTGGGGCGTGGGAATTTGACGAGAGCATCGTCGACAGCATTGATTTTGGGGCGTCTTACACTGAAAACAAAGTGCGTTCAGCTTATGCCTTTGTTCAGCGTGACACATGGGGCGGCGCGGGCCCCGCTAGTGATTTACCGGATGATATCTTTGAGGTCACCACCGTCAGCGACAAGTTTAGCCAATTGGAAGGCTCTGATAGTAGCGCACTTTTAGATGAGTGGGTCCTGTGGGATTTTGAAACCATGGTTGGTCTCATTGATAACCTTTATGGTGCATGTGGTGGAAATGGTCAGTGCTCCACTGACGATTGGTCAACAGATCGTCGGACTAAAGAAAAAAGCTTTTCTGCATATCTCCAATTCAATACGCATTTTGAACTTGGTGAGGTGCCTGTAAATTTTGTCGCTGGTATGCGCTATGAAGATACTGATGTTACTTCATCAGCACTTGTTCCTACTTATAATGCGACGGCATGGGTCGCGGCCAACGAAGCTAATGTGACGGGCTCTGGGTCTGACTTTACTGAATTGACCGGTAGCTATGATCACTTCTTGCCGTCGATCGACTTTGATATTGAACCGATGGAAAATGTTATTTTCCGAGCTTCATACGGCGAAACGCTTGCGCGTCCGGGATACTCAGATATTCAGGGTGGCCAGACAATCAATACTTTGTTCCGTGTTGGCGGTGGTACGGGTAACCAGGGTAATCCTGCGCTCTTACCATTCGAGTCCAAAAACATCGATTTGTCTGCTGAGTGGTACTACGGCGACGCAAGTTATGTTGCTGTTGGTTGGTTCCATAAAAACATCAGCAACTTCATTGGTAACGCGACGGTTAATGATACACCGTTTGATCTGCCCAATCCGTTTGCAGGAGCTTTGTATAATGCGGCTGTAGACGCGCTTGGTAGCAGCTCGGATGCTTCCGCAATTAGAAACTGGATTTTTGCAAACGCGCCAGCGGGTGCTGTTGAAATTACAGGTGTCGATGCGATTGGCAATACGACAGGTAGTATTTTGGGACAGCCAGGTGACCCGTTGCTCGAGTTTACGATCACAACGCCAGTGAATAATGACCGTACTGAGACGTTGAAGGGGTGGGAATTTGTCCTTCAGCATACATTCGGCGACACTGGTTTTGGTGCCATTCTTAACTATACTATTGTGAATGGTGATGTTGGTTTCAATGATGTAGCGAACTGGACGGAAGAACAGTTCCCGCTTTTGGGGCTAAGTGACAGCGCAAACATCATTGGCTTCTACGACAAAGACGGTATTCAGGTGCGCGTCGCTTATAACTGGCGAGATAAATTCTTGGGTGGCATTACCCAAGGTGAATATACGCAGCGTTATCCGCAGTATACTGAAGCTTATGGTCAGTTTGATGTGAATGTTAGTTATGACGTGACGGATCAGCTAACGGTTTTTGCGGAAGGTATTAATGTTACCAACGCAACGCAGCGACTGCATGGCACGCATGTTAATAATGCCCTTTGGGTGACGCAGGCAGGGCCTCGTTATAATTTGGGCGTACGCTACAAATTCTAATAGGCACTTT
The DNA here is from genome assembly GCA_963976155.1 of uncultured Kordiimonadaceae bacterium. Classification (GTDB taxonomy): domain Bacteria; phylum Pseudomonadota; class Alphaproteobacteria; order Sphingomonadales; family Kordiimonadaceae; genus Kordiimonas. Next base: position 3,456 of record CAXBKT010000026.1, read on the forward strand.
GATGTTTTAAAGATCGATACAAGCTGCCCGCAACGGCAGCTTGTATTCGCTGGGAAGCCTTGCTTTTGATGGGTAAACGCGTAAGTATTTTTAATAGAGAAAAACTGTAGTAATGGAATTCGAATGGTTAAGCATGTATTGCTGAATAATATTGATCACAAAGACCTGAGAATAAATACAGTGCGGTCAAAGGCACTGGGTGACAATGTGATGAGCTGTGCTGCTTATTACCCTGAATTCAGAAATTTGCAGGCTCATTATCCCATCGTTTTCTCGAAAAATGCGAATACCGGTGAAGTGCTTCCCGTCGCCCTGTTAGGACTGACACAGGGGGAAAACTTGTTTCTAACGGCGGATGGATGGGACACTGATTACGTGCCTATGACGCTTGAAATGCAGCCATTCCTCATTGGGTTTGATGGCCAGTCCGGAAATGCTAGGCAAACAGTTATTCATGTGGATATCGAAAGCCCTAGAATAAGCGAACAGGGCGAAGCTGTTTTCCTGCCTATGGGCGGTATTTCCCCGTATTTGGAGAGGGTTACTGACATCCTTAGCCAAGTGCATTCAGGTTTTGAATATAACCCTGAGTTTATCGCAGCACTTGAAAAACATAATTTACTGGAGCCCTTCGCCCTTGATGTTGAACTGGAAGATGGTTCAGTAAATCGTTTGGCAGGATTTCATACGATCAACGAAGAAAAGCTCTATGCGTTGGGTGGACAAACGCTTGGTGAATTGAATGAAAAGCAGTTCTTGCAAGCTATTTTCATGGTGGTTGCTTCGATGTCAAATTTCACCGACCTGATCATACGCAAAATGCAAAGGTGACGGGTGCTGCAGGCCAAGAATAAAATCAGGGAGATAGTTGGTCAGACACCGGGCGCTTTGTCGGAAGATATATTGCTGTCCAATGAACCTGTTGTTCTCAGAGGGTTTGTTGCTGATTGGCCGATTGTACAAGCAGGACTAGCCCCTGGTAAGGCTTCATACCAATATCTACAGAGTTTTATGAATTCGGCTTCGATTACTGTGACGTGCGGGGAGCCAAATATTAAGGGGCATGTTTCCTACACAGAAGATTTGGCGACACCTAATGTTAGGCGCGAACTTATGACGCTTGGGCAGCTCCTAGACAAATGTATGCGCCATGAGGATGACCTTGAGCCACCCCTTTATTATGTTGCCTCCACCACGCCGGAGGAATGTTTACCTGGAGTAACTAGTGCAAACCGGATGAAACTTGGTGATAGGCAGCTTCTGGAGAGTATCTGGATTGGTAACCAGAGCCGAATTCCCGCGCATTATGATCTGCCTGATAATATTGCTTGTGTAGCGATTGGGAAACGCAAGTTCACTTTGTTTCCGCCTGAGCAACTTGAAAATCTATATGTCGGTCCGCTGGATGTGACACCGGCTGGTCAGCCGATTAGTGTAGTAGATAATCATGCACCAGACTTTGCAAAATACCCCAAATACCGGGAAGCGCTAAAAGCAGCACGTGTGGCTGAACTAGAGCCGGGCGACGCAATATTCATTCCCAGCATGTGGTGGCATCAGGTTGAGGCTCTTAGCAAGTTTAATGTTCTTATGAATTATTGGTGGCGACAATCGCCAGCCTTCATGGGGCCGCCCGCTGATGCGCTTCTGCACGCAATTTTGACATTACGTGATTTACCGCCTGCTCAGAAAAAGGCATGGAAGGGTATTTTCGATCATTATGTTTTTGAAAATGATGACGAAACTGTTGCGCATATCCCGGATGAAACACGCGGCAGCCTGGGGCCGGTAACGGACACTATGGCACGCCGAATACGGTCCTATTTGTTGAACCGGCTAAACCGATAGCGAGAGTAACTGATGCAGACTGAAAATAAAATCAAACGAGTGGTTGTTGCTGGTGGCGGTACTGCTGGATGGATGGCGGCTGCAGCCTTGGCGAAGGTCATGGGCAAGGTGCTGGATATTACAGTTGTTGAATCTGAAGAAATCGGCACTGTAGGTGTCGGTGAAGCGACGATCCCGACCCTTGTTAACTACAATCGGCTTCTTGGCATTGACGAACAAAGTTTTATGAGTGCTGTCAAGGGTACGTTTAAGCTTGGTATTGAATTTGTTGACTGGAAACAAAAGGGTGAGAGCTATATTCACTCTTTTGGTATTACGGGTAAAGATCACTGGACCGCAGGTTTTCAGCATTTCTGGATGCGTGGGCTTAAGGAAGGTATTGACTGCGATTTCGGCGAATATTGCCTTGAGCTCGTCGCTGCACAGCAAAATAAATTTGCGCATCTGCCAAAGCTAGGGCTTAATTATGCTTTCCATATTGACGCATCACTTTATGCAAAATTTCTCAGGAAATTAGCCGAAGAACACGGTGCGCGGCGTATCGAGGGCAAAATTGAAAATGTTGGACAGAATAGCGAAACTGGTTTTGTTGAAAGCCTAACACTTGCGTCGGGTAAGCAGGTCGAAGGGGACTTGTTCATTGATTGTACTGGCTTTAGGGGGCTGTTGATTGAGCAGACGCTCCATACCGGATATGACGATTGGACGCACTGGCTGCCGTGCGACAGCGCCGCCGCTGTGCAAACCAAAGCAGTCGACGAGCCTATTCCTTACACACGGTCTACTGCTCGCGAGAGCGGTTGGCAGTGGCGCATTCCACTTCAACACCGCGTTGGCAATGGCATGGTCTTTTGCAGTAAATACCAAAGCGACCAAGATGCACTCGATACACTGATGGCCAATATCGAGGGTGAAACCTTGGTTGACCCGCGGGTGCTGAAGTTTCGCACGGGTACAAGGCGAAAGCACTGGAACAAAAATGTTATTGCCGCAGGATTGTCGAGTGGCTTTATGGAACCGCTTGAATCGACAAGTATCCATCTCATCCAGCGCAGTATTTTTCGCTTAATGCAGATGTTCCCGCACACAGGCATAAGCGCTTCTGACGTGGCTGAGTTCAATACACAGACAGCTTATGAGATGGAGCATATCCGTGATTTCATCATTCTGCACTATCATGCAACCGAGCGCGATGACACGCCCTTTTGGCGCCACTGTAAATCAATGAGTGTCCCCGATAGTTTGCAGCACAGGATGGATTTGTTCCGGGAAACTGGACGTGTCTTTAGGCAAAATGATCAATTGTTTGCCGAGAATAGCTGGACGCAAGTGATGCTCGGGCAGGGTATTATGCCGAAGCAGTATCACCCAACAGCTGACATTATGTCAGTTGAGGAAGTGCATAATTTCCTCGATCATATTAAGAGTAATGTTGAAAAAACTGTCGCGCAGTTACCGAACCACAACGACTATATTCAGCAATATTGTAAAGCTCTTGATGTTGCTTAAAAAAGTATGGTTGTTACTGGTTTGCGCTATCCAATGTTTCTGCACACTACCTTTATGTGCAGAGGAACAGATACCGTTGGTAGTGCAAGTGCAGGACAGTATTCGAACCGCTCACTCACCTGTGTTCAGCCAACTAAGAAAGACGCTGGAAGAGGGAGGCTTCAAGGAAATCCATAGCTTACTGATTTATCATAAGGGCGCTTTGGTCTTCGAGGAATATTATAATGGTAACGATGATACTATTGATTTTGAAAGAGGCGTAACCCGGAAGGTATCAAGTGTTCCGGTCAGTTGGAACCGTAACCGCAAGCATTATGTTGCCTCGGTAACAAAGTCGGTAACCGGAATGTTGGCAGGAATTGCATTAGAACAGCTCAGTATTCCAGCTCACATACCAATTGATAGGCTACTACCCCCGAAGTATGTAACGGCCTTTGACGGTGTTAAACAAATACCGTCGCTGCATCACATTTTAACGATGACTGCTGGTTTTAAGTGGGATGAATGGTCTGATAAAGACCTTGTGAGCTTGTGGCAGTCCAAGGATTTTACAGATTTTTTACTGAGACGACCCATTGGCCGACCGGGTGAAAAGTGGGTATATAATAGTGCGGCACCGAACCTATTGTTGACGGCTCTTGAGTATAAGCTTGGCATGCCGGTACAGGATTGGGGGGGCGAGCATTTTTTCGAGAAACTAGGCATTCGAGACTATGTTTGGCACAAGCAGCCGACAGGCGTGGCTGAAGGGGCTGCGCGCTTGCATATGCGCCCCTATGATATGCTCAAAATTGGCATAACGGTATTACAAGGTGGGAAGTGGCACGGTGAACAGGTTGTGCCTGCGGCTTGGGTAAAAACGATGACAGCAAAGCATGCGACTTCGCCTGCTGGTGATTATGGCTATTATTTTTGGCTGAGGGATTTAGAGGGTGTCTCTTATATTTCAGCGGATGGTGATGGCGGCCAATATATTAATATTTTCCCAGACCACAATATGGTGATTGTTATGACTCAGGGAAATTACCTTGAATGGCCGCTATATGCGCAACAAGCAGAGGTCATTATGATAGAACATATATTCCCTGCGCTTGATATCCGCTAAATTGATGCTAACGCGCGGTACGTTGCCAGACTTTTACCCAGTCAATTTCAAACCGTGCAGGAAAAGCTTTTTCATCTACTCCTTCTATGCCGCCCCAATCACCACCAATTGCGAGGTTCAAAATAAGGTGAAACGGGTTGTCAAACGGCCATTCAGCGGTGGTATCTGAAGCTTGCTTATCGAAGCGAAAATATTGTTGGCCATCGATAAGCCAGAAGATGGTCTGATCTGTCCATGTGATAGTGTAGGTGTGGAATGTGTTTGTTGCAGATGGTAAAAATATATCTCCGCCTTTTTGTGTACCAATTTTATGATTGTATGCTTCGGTATGTACCGTGCCGTGGACATGGCCTTCATTAAAGCCAACATGTTCCATAATATCAATTTCACCTGACTTGGGCCATGAGCCATGCTTGCTATCGTCAGGAAGCATCCATATGGCAGGCCATGTGCCCACGCCTTTAGGCAGCTTGGCGCGCACTGAAATTTTGCCGTAGGTCCAGCCCGGTAATTTTTGTGAAGTAATCTTAGCCGATGTATAGGTTTCGTTTTTGTGCGCTTCAATGATAAGTGCGCCACCCTCAGTTCTTAGATTCTTGTGCTCACTGGTATAGGTCTGTCGTTCGTTATTGCCAAATCCACAAGCAGATGGACAACCGTTTCCTTCAACAATAGTCCATGCAGGACTGTCCGCGCTGTTGATTTCGTTAAACTCTTCGGACCACACAAGGTGATAAGTATCTGTGCCTGCTCCAGAGAGGGGAGCGGAGCATGCAGCGAGGGAGATAAGTAGAATGGATTTGTACATTGAGGTTCCTTGCGGATCAATTTCTCTTGTCGTGGATCGGGATGTGCCAATTATTTTTCGTTGCATCGATATTGCCGCCCATTTCATTCACAACCACTCGGTCAATGATGGCAAGGCCACGTTTTGCCATCATAGGAAAGCTATCTTCCCCATCTCTGTTTGGCGTATAATCGGGAAAATTGCGTCGTGTACGGTGGATCCAGTAAGCATCGGAGAAATTGGTTTTATTGAACGCTTCTTCAATCCCCTTTTTACCGAGCATAAATCCAATTAGGCCGCCCCATGTGGCAGTCGGATTATCTGAATCCCAACCGGTGAGTGAACCAATTTTGATAGTGTCTTTGATGTCTCCTTCGCCGTAGAATAGGCTGACGAGACTTGCTGCAAAGTTTATACCTGCATCGAAAGGCTCTTTATAAACATATCCATCACGTTGCTCGGCTTGATAACGCTGGTAGATGGCATCTCGTGTTTGTTCCCAATTATTTTTGTCAGTATTAGCAGCATAAGAATCTCTCACGAAATCATACATTTTTGCCGGATAGTTTTCATCGCTTAGGCGTTTTCTAGCCTGATGTGCTAGCCAGTGTACGCGATCTTTCATTGGTAAACTGTTGTCTGCAATTGAAGCCAGCGCATGCATAACTACATAAAACTCAGCAATTTCTTCTGCCTCTCCTTTTGCTGTTGTGCGGATGGGCAGGTGCGCCATTTTAAGGGCTATGTCCGGGCGAGCGGGCGCAAGTAAGCCAAAAATCTCAGTGGTAAGCTGTGCGTCAATCATATCATGCACATTATTGTGTTCGGGTTCGCTGGTTTGAGGGGGAAGCAAACCTTTGTCTTTCATTAAATAGAGAGCTTTTTCGTTAGAAACCCAAAGGAAGTTTTCTCGCTCAAAAAGAATGGGCGAAATGGGTGCTGTTTCGTTTGTATAGATGTGTTTAAGCCAGCCATCTCTGATCTGTTCAGGCGTTAAAATACTTGTCATGTTCGTGTGCAATAAGTGCTGATACATATACTCAATGTCGGTGTCGTCGTCTGCGCCCCAGACTTTGCTTGTATTGGCGAAATAATAGTCATTTGTAGACGCATGAGGTGCATAGAAGCCCCAAACACTTGGTTCTGTAGGTTTGCCCCAATCAGCATCGGTAAAAAAGGGCGGGGAGGTGCGAACCATTTCGGTTACGATCCCTGTCCAGTTTGCAATTGATTGCCCAAGCCAAAAACTATGTAGTTGCCGTGCGTATGTTTCGCGGGAGATTACATAGCCTGCTGTAATGGTATCATCAGGCTCGTCGGCATATAGAGGCGTAGCCGTCGAGGCGCACCAGAAAATTATGGAAAAGCTAAGAAAATGAATGATTTTTTTCATGAGGGGCTTCTCTGCTGAATTGGACTAGCTGATTTTCTTTTGCAGGGCAGTGACGATCTGAGCGTGCATCTTCGAGGTGATTGGGTAAAAGAAGATTAGTAAGGAAGAGATGACAAGTGCAGCAGCTGGTATTAGGGCAAAGATGCTTTTAATACCCTGTGTTGTGGCGCTCGAAGAGGCAATACCTGCATTGTAACCTACGGCATCAAGCAAAAAGCCTAGGGTAAAAGCCGAGAGCCCAATAGAGATTTTTTGAAAGGATGAAGCTATGCCAATGAGGAGTGATTCACTATGTACGCTGCTGTGATATTCTCCGTATTCCAGTGTGTCAGGTAGCATGCTCCAGAAAATCAAAGCGTAGGCACTTAATCCAAAAGTCACCATCGTTATTTCGATAAGGGCAAAGGTTGGTGATTTACTGGTATCAAAGAATAGCCATATCAGACCGATAATGGCGATGACGCTACCCAGTATCCAAGCATTTCGTTTGCCGACTTTGAGGGTTAAACTGGCCCATAGAGGAATAGATATCAGGGGTGCCGCTGTCATGATTATGATGGCGAGGTTGCCAGTGCTACGTTCGTTTAGTTGGCTTTCAAAATAGAAAAGCAATGTCTGACCAATCACTGTGGTAGCGACCGTCACGAACATGATTCCACCAATAAGAAGCAGGAAAGGTTTGTTTGCGATTATCGATCGAAAACTATCTATTATGCTTGCTTGCGTTGATATTTCGTTGATTGGATTCGCAGACTCTTGCGTGTTTTTGAAGCAAATACATAAAATGGCTGTAGCCGCGACCGCAGCCCCAATCCCCATATAGTGAAAGGCCTCAGCATCCCCGAATGTTTCCTGAAGTGTTTTAGCAAAAAAACTAATGCTAATACCACCCAAGAACCCAAAATACATGCGGATGCCAGCCAATTTAGTACGCGCATCAGAGTTTCTTGTAACTCGAGCGCTTAGCGCAGAATAAGGTATGGAGACAACAGTATAGCAGGTGCGAAATAACAGAAGTACGCTCAGATAATAGGCTGTTTTCCATATCTTTTCATCAATTTCAACGGGTGTGAAGAGAAGGATAAAGGATAAGGACAACGGTATTGCACCGAACAATAAATAAGGGCGGTATGGCCCCCACCGACTGTTTGTGCGCTCTGCTAAATAGCCCATAACCGGGTCAGAAATAGCGTCCCAAACGCTCGCGATCAGGAAAATTGCACCAATTGCCGTAGTAGGAAGACCAGCAACATTTGCATAGAAGAAAAAGAGGTAAAAGCCGGTGCCTTGCCAAAAAAGATTGAGGGCAAAATCGCCAGTGCCATAGCCCAAAAATGTTTTCCATTTTTTTAGTGAAGGGTTTGGCTCATTCATTGGCGGGCCTTTTGGAAACGAAATACATTAGTGATATGTCTTGACGTTGACATGACAGCGCTATCATATAAGCAAGAGTACGGCAATAGTCTTGATATAGTGACAGGCGTCTCAGCTTATGGTTATCTTGGGCTGGATAAGTGGGTAGAGCAGAAAGAACTTTATGAGTGATGTGAGGTCAAAAAACGCAACCATTAGCGATGTTGCGAGGCTTTCTGGTGTCTCCATGAAGACCGTGTCGCGTGTTATGAACGGCGAAAAGTATGTCAGCAAGGACAAAAAAGAAGCTGTTTTGAAGGTTGCGGCGGAACTGAACTACAGGCCATCATTGCAGGCGCGAGGTTTGGCTGGAACACGTTCCTTTATGATTGGACTTTTTGTTGATGACCCAAGCGGTGATTATGTGTCGAAGGTTCAGCGCGGGATACTGAAAAAATGCGACGAAGCAGGATGTTACCTTGTGGTCGATGTTCTCGAAAAGCGCGATAGTGATGCTAAACTTAAGAAGGTGCTTAACAGTATCAATTTTGACGGTGTCATATTGCCGCCCCCTATATGTGATGACGTTGTGATATTAGCTGCCCTTAAAGAACGCGGTGTGCCGACAGTTCGTATAGGGCCAGATACTGATATTGAGGATATGGGCCGGGTGGAAATTGATGATTTTCAAGCAGCTTATGACATTACTGAATATCTTATCTCTCAGGGGCATAAGCAGATTGGTTTTATTAAGGGTGACCCAAATCATGGGTGTTCGCATGACCGGGAAAGAGGGTACATACGTGCTTTGCAATCCCACGGTATTGCTATCCGGAATGACCTGATTGCACCGGGGCTGTTTTCCTTTCCAAGTGGTCTTGCTGCGGCTGAGCAATTGTTGAGCCAAGGCGGTGCACCTACAGCAATTTTTGCCAGTAACGATGAGATGGCGGCTGGGGTAGTGGCCGCGGCTCAAAAAAAGGCAATTAGAGTGCCAGAAGAACTGTCTATCGCTGGTTTTGATGATGATTATGTTGTGTCCATGGTCTCTCCGAGGATTACAACCATTAGGCAGCCAATAGAAGAAATGGCTGCTAAGGCATTTGATATGCTTTTGGAGGCGCAGGGTAATGGGGGGGTTGTTGCGGCAACACCTGTAATCTATCCTTATGATCTTTGTGTTAGGGACTCTGTTGCCTGTATAAGTTAGGCGACTAGATGTGTGACGCTCTGTGTGATGTCCATATATTTATGACAGCGCTGTCATAAATATATGGACAAAATCATTGAATTTCTATATCACGATCTGACAGCGATGTCATGTTGCTTGGGTTTGTTCGTTTTTGGAAAGAGTTGGCATGAAGAATATAAGTCGGTTGGGTTTAAGTGCAGGGCTTGTGGTATCGCTATTGGTACTTGTTGCTTGTGGCTCTGAGAAAGAGACAAAGACCGGCACTGGAAAAACTCAGTCAGTGCAGGAGTGGTATCTTGGTGCAGAAGCTTGGCCGGTAATTAAAAGCCCCGTCCAAACAACGCAAAGTGAAGAGCAGGTAATCCTGAAGTTACTGTCACATATGACGGTTGAGGAAAAAGTTGGTCAAATTATCCAAGCGGAAATTCAATTTATTTCCCCCAAAGATTTAAAGAAGTATCATATTGGCTCAGTCTTAAACGGCGGAGGGTCGCTGCCCAACAAAAATAAATATGCCCCGCCAAGTGAATGGCTCGCAATGGCTGACGCTTATTATGATGCATCTGTAGATGAAGAAGGCGGTAGGGCTGCTATTCCTGTGATTTGGGGCAGTGATGCAGTGCACGGGCATAATAATGTCATTGGCGCTACGTTATTCCCGCATAATATTGGGTTAGGAGCTGCTGCTAACCCAGGTCTTGTTAGAAAAATAGGCGAGATTACAGCGCTAGAAATGCGAGCAACGGGCATTGATTGGACATTTGCGCCCACCCTTGCAGTGGTGCAAAATGATCGCTGGGGCCGCACCTATGAAAGTTACTCTGAAAATCCTGAGATTGTGGAGGCATATGCTGGTGAAATGGTGACTGGTTTACAAGGGGAACCGGGAACGGAAGAATTCCTTGATGTGAATCATGTGGTAGCGACGGCTAAACATTTTGTAGGGGACGGCGGCACAGAAAATGGCGATGATCAAGGTAATGCAAAGATTTCCGAGCAAGAGCTTATTGAGATTCATGCTGCAGGTTACACTACTGCGATTGGTGCCGGAGTACAAACCGCTATGGCGAGCTTTTCGGCATGGAACGGCGAGAAGCTACATGGCAGTAAATACCTGCTAACGGATGTTTTGAAAGACCGGATGGGCTTTGAAGGTCTTGTGGTTGGTGATTGGAATGGGCATGGTCAAGTGCCTGGGTGTACGAATGCTTCATGCGCGGCTGCGGTAAATGCTGGCCTTGATTTGTTTATGGCGATTGAGGACTGGAAACCGCTTTATGAAAACACGCTGGCACAGGTAAATAGTGGCGAAATCCCAATGGCCCGTCTTAATGACGCTGTTTCTCGCGTGTTGAAGGTGAAGCTGCGGGCTGGTTTGTTTGAAAAAGGGCGCCCATCTGAGCGCGGCATTGCAGGCCAAGAAGGTGTTATTGGCCGGGCGGAACACCGGGAAGTCGCGCGCCAGGCTGTGCGGGAAAGCCTCGTGCTATTAAAAAATAGAGGCGGCTTGGTGCCGCTTGCTGCAAACCAAACCATTTTGGTCGCTGGGGACGGCGCTGACAATATTGGCAAACAAACGGGTGGTTGGACCATAAGCTGGCAAGGGACCGGTAATTTGAATAGTGATTTTCCCGGGGCTACCTCGATCTATGAAGGTATTCGTGCCGCAACGGAAATTGCTGGCGGACAGGCAGTTCTAACGGTTGATGGCAGTTATACTGAAAAACCAGATGTTGCGATTGTTGTGTTTGGTGAATATCCCTATGCAGAATTTCAAGGTGACCTTGATACACTTGAGTTTGAACCGGGCGATAAGAAGGCTTTGCAGCTCCTTAAAAAGTTCAAAGCCGAAAATATACCAGTAGTTAGTGTGTTTTTGTCTGGTCGTCCGCTTTGGGTGACGCCTGAGCTTAATGTGTCTGATGCCTTTATTGCGGCTTGGTTGCCGGGTAGTGAAGGCGGTGGTGTCGCAGATGTTCTGATGCAAACACCATCCGGTGATATCAACTTTGACTTTAAAGGGAAGCTTTCTTTCTCGTGGCCGAAGACGCCGCTACAAGACATATTAAATCCGTATCATGAAAATTACGATCCGTTATTTCCACTAGAGTATGGCCTTACATACGCCTCAACTGAAGAGGGCCCCGAAATTCTGGATGAGAACGTGGAAGGTGTGCAGAAAACTGGTTTGAGGGATATCTTGCTTTACGCTGGTAGGCCGCTTTCCCCTTGGCAGCTTTACATTACAGATCAGCGCACCAATCAACTTGTGAGCGGCGCCTATGCTGCTCTGCCAAGTGGTGGTGCTGAAGTTAATATCACCGATAAAGATGTGCAAGGTGATGCCCTGAATATTGTTTGGCGCGAGAGTGCTTCGGGTGCGGCGTCAATTAATATTGCAGGTGGCCCACAGATGGACCTGTCTGCTTTGTTTGCTGCGGGCGCGGAACTTGCATTTGATGTTTCTGTTCATGAAATAGATGCAGAAGTTACTAACCTAACCCTAAGGTGCGGGGAGGCCTGCGCTCAAAGCGTGGATGTTTCACTTGCTCTTCAAAGGCTTAAAGGAAAAGGTTGGCAGGAAGTTATTGTTCCTTTGCAATGCTTAGATGAAGCCAAGCTGACAAATGTCACAGAACCCTTCAATTTGGCTGTTGATGGGATTGCGGATATATCGCTCGCAAATATTATTGTGCGGCATTCTAGCGCTGAACAGTCTGAATGCGGTGCGTGGAACTGAATAGGCTAGGGAAAGTTTGATACGCAGGCTTTCCTTTCTAGTTTTCGTATTTCTAAATATTTAGCCGGTTTTTCGTTCAAGGATAAAATGTGGGGCTGGCTGGTGTTTTTTATTCATAACTCCAGTGCCTCTTGCCTTTGTATACCGCAGCTTCTAGTCTGTTTTACCAATAGGTTTCACTAGTTAGGCCCTTGAATGTATAAGAAAAATGCTAATAGCACGATGCAGGATGTTGCCAAACTAGCAGGCGTTTCCATGATGACGGTTTCGCGTGTGCTTAGAAACGGAGCCAAGGTCAAGGAAGGCACCAGAAAAAAGGTGCAGGAAGCCATTAAAAAATTGGAGTATACGCCCAATATATCGGCGCGCAGTTTGGCGAGTTCCAAGTCTCATTTAATTGCATTTTTGTATCAAAACCCGAGTGAAGGGTATGTTGGACAGCTGTTGATAGGGACCATGAAGAAAGCACAGTTGCGGGGCTATAGTTTGGTGTTGAGTAACTTGGATGGCACAGAGAAAGGTGTAGGTGGAGCACTCAGGGCACTTCTTGAAACGAGCCACGTAGACGGTATTATTCTAACACCACCTTTTTCGGATTCTGAAGAAATTTTGGATATACTGCAGGGCACAAGCTTGCCTACTGTACGTATTTCCCCTGAACGAAAAGACTACCCTTTTCCTTTTGTTTGCATGGATGAAACCAAAGCAGCTTTTGATATGACCAACTATCTCATTGGTCAGGGGCATACAAAAATTGCTTTTATCAAAGGCCATCCAGACCATAGTGGAAGCCATTTACGCTATGACGGTTTTAGGCAGGCTCTAAAGGTACATCATATTGATTTACCGGATTATTATACTCCACAAGGCATGTTTAATTATCAGTCGGGCTTTGAGGCGGCTGAGAAATTGATGTTGTTGGACGAGAAACCGACAGCAATTTTTGCTGCAAATGATGATATGGCTGCGGCAGCTTTGTCTGCGGCCCAAAAACATCATTTGCCGGTGCCAGAAGCAATTTCCGTTGTGGGTTTTGACGATGCTCCGATTGCGACGTCAATTTGGCCGCGTTTAACAACGGTGCGTCAACCTATTCTTGAAATGGCAGAAATGGCAACCGACCTGTTGATTGACGAACTAACTGGCAAATGCGACAAAGCCAAGCCTCGACAAAATACCATGGACTACCAGCTTGCTATAAGAGATACGGTGCAAAGCCTGAATTAGACTTTTCTCTATTTAACCATCCAAGAACCGCCGACACAGATGACGTTTTTGAGCGCGAGATAATCAGGTGCGGTTTCTGCAGTGATACCGCCGGTTGGACAGAAGCGCAGGTCAGGCAGAGGCCCACCGAGTGACTTGAGTAGACCTATACCCCCAACAGCTTCAGCCGGGAATAATTTCAGATATCGGTAACCGCGAGCTTGGGCAACCATTGCTTCACTTGCAGTTGCCACGCCGGGTAAAAGTGGAAGTGGCACTTTTTTCGAGATTTCATAGAGGTCCTTGGTTGCACCGGGACTAACAGCAAAAGCTGCGCCTGCTTCATAAGATTTAACAAATTGTGCGGGGTTAGTAATTGTTCCCACACCAACACAGGCGGTGGGGACCTCGCGGCGAATAGCGCGAACAGCCTCGAGCGCACAGTCAGTACGCAAGGTAATCTCCAGCGCCTTATAGCCTGCGGCTACAAGTTTTTCAGCAATTGGTACTGCGCTTTCAAGGTCCTTGACCACCATTACCGGGATAATCTGTGTATCAGAAAACAGAGTAGAGAGTTCTAGATTTTTGTGTGTCATAATATCATTTCGTATATGGAATAAATTTAATAGTACAGGCCTTCAATGCGCGCGGCACACCCGACAAGAGCAGGCTGCTTTTCTTTGATTTGCAAAGTTGGGATATCTTTCACGTAGGTAAGCCGACCCTTGTCCTCGAAGCGTTCGCGGAAGCGACTATTGAGGAAGAAGTTTTGTATCTTGGGAAGGATGCCCCCAGCGAGATATACGCCGCCAGTCGCGTTAAAGGTAACGGCCATGTCACCAGCAAAGCTGCCTAGAATGCCGCAGAAAACATCTACCACCTGACCACAATGGCTCATCGGGTCCTCTAGTGCCTCGCGAGTTATTTCTTTGGGGGACATCAAAGGGGCTGTTTCACCGCGTAACGTCGCAAGTGCTTGATGCAAAGTCGAAAAGCCTTGGCCGGAGATAATACGTTCCACAGATACTCTTGGGTATTTGTGTTTAACCGTGCGTAGTATTTGACGCTCTAAGTCATCCGCAGGAGCGAAGCCAACATGGCCGCCTTCGCTTGCAAGAACTTTCCATCCGTCAGCGACAGGCGCAAGGGCTGCCACACCAATTCCAGTGCCGGGGCCGATGACCACTTTGTTACCAAGCTGGTCAATTTTGCCGCTGCCAATTTGTAGAAGGTCGTCCCCAGTTAAAAATGGCAGTGAGCAAGCTATAGCTGCGAAATCATTTTGAACAGAAATTCGTTCCATATCGAGTTCAGCGGCGAGGGTTGATTTCCGGAATGACCACGGGCAGTTGGTCATTTGCACTTGGTCGTTTGCTACAAACCCCGCAATCGCGATGGAGGCAGTAGTTGGGCGCGGGCCCGTTGTGTTCGCGAGGTAGGCGAGGGCAGCTTCTTGCAAGCTGTCATAGTCTTCTGTTGCTAAAATCTCTAACTGGCTGACTTTGATGTTTGGTACAACATCCGCGAGCGCAAAGCGTGCGTTCGTACCGCCAATATCCGCAACTAAAATGGGGGGGTTATTCAGCATTATTTAGCCCCCAGGTAAAAATACTACCACCTGTTTCTGCGCTCCCGACGGCGTTGCGCATCGCACCAAATAGCTCACGGCCCATACCGATATGGCTATCCGACATATCTTGTACAGCGTGCTGACGATTTGAAAGTGTCTCAGCGTCTACATGGAGGATAAGGGTGCCATCGGCGGCGTTAAGCTCAAGCATGTCACCTGTTTCAATCAAACCAATTGGTCCGTTGTCGAGCGCTTCGGGTGTGAGATGGATAGCTGCAGGTACTTTTCCTGACGCCCCAGACATGCGGCCATCGGTGACAAGTGCAACTTTGTAGCCTTTGTCCTGTAAAACACCCAGCGAGGGGGTCAATTTATGCAGTTCAGGCATGCCATTGGCTTTTGGCCCCTGAAACCGAACGATGGCGACAAAATCTTTTTCCAATTCCCCGCGCTTGTAAGCATCAAGCATTTCATCCTGTGAATGAAAGACAATAGCAGGGGCCTTTACGTGTTGGTGTTCGGCTTTAACTGCAGACACCTTCATGATGGATCGGCCAAGGTTGCCGGTTAGCAATTTCATGCCGCCATCTTTATGGAAGGGGTTGGCAGCAGGACGGAGGATGTTCTCATCATGGCTCCGTTCAGGACCTTTCTGCCAAGTTACCGTTCCATTCGTTAATGAGGCTTCCTTTGTGTAAGCCGATAAGCCTGCACCCATTATGGTTTTAACATCATCATGCAGTATCTCTGCCTCACGAAGTTCTTTGATGAGGTACGCCATACCACCGGCAGCATTAAAATGGTTCACATCTGCAAGGCCGTTCGGATAAATGCGTGTTAGTGACGGTACAGTTTCTGATAAGTCTGCGAGGTCCTGCCATGTTAGCTGAATGCCGGCGGCGTGTCCGATAGCCATCAAGTGCAATGTGTGGTTGGTTGATCCGCCCGTTGCCAAGAGACCAATCATGCCATTAATTAGGACTTTCTCGTCGAGAATTTCGCCGAGTGCGGGTGCTGATGTAAGCTGTGCTACAGCTGCCCTTGTCATAGCCTCACGCATTGGGGTGCCAGGGTTTACGAAGCTACTGCCGGGCAAATGTAGACCCATTATTTCCATCAGCATTTGGTTGCTGTTGGCTGTACCGTAGAAAGTGCAAGTGCCGGGGCTGTGGTAGCTTTTGCTTTCTGCTTCAAGTAGTTCATCACGCCCAATTTTGCCTTCAGCATATAGTTGTCGAATGCGTGCTTTTTCGGAATTCTCTAGGCCAGATGTCATGGGGCCAGCGGGTACAAACACACTTGGTAGGTGTCCGAAAGAGAGCGCGCCGATTAGCAAGCCGGGGATGATTTTATCGCAAACACCAAGGTAGAGCGCACCGTCAAACATATCGTGGCTGAGGGCAATAGCTGTGGCCATGGCAATGACATCACGGCTGAAAAGGCTTAGTTCCATGCCTGCACGGCCCTGCGTTACGCCGTCACACATAGCAGGAACACCACCTGCGAATTGTGCTACTGCACCAAGTTTGCGGGCTTCCTTTTTTATAATGTCAGGGTAGCCTTGAAAGGGTTGGTGCGCCGACAACATATCATTATAGGCAGAAACGATGGCATAGTTTGCTTTGGTGTTGCCACTTAGGTCTGTTTTGTCTGCCGTGTCACAGGCTGCAAATGCATGCGCAAGGTTGCCACAGGCGAGCGCGCTGCGATGAGGACCGGCATTACCTGCCTTTGTGATCTTCTCTAAGTATGTAGAACGGCTGTTTCCACTGCGCGCTATTATACGGTCTGTCACAGCTTTAATGGTGGTATTCATTCTGTTAACTGGCCTTTTTTAGCTGTCGTGAAGTTGGCTTTGGGTCATCAAACCAATCTTTGCAGGCGTGTGGACCCATGCCACCTGCCGCATAGTTGTGCATTGCAAGTTCTGCTGCGTGCCATGCCTTCCGGATGCCATCAATCCAACGCCAAGATGCAATGATTTCATCGTGGCGTACAAAATAAGCCTGATTACCCTGCATTACGTCACCTAATAGCTTTTCGTAGGCATCCGGAATACGGCTGCCTGCAGCCGCGGATGACAGCAAATCAGTGCTTTGTCGGTGTGAGATTAAATTTTTACCGTCACTCAGGAGCTGCTTCATGAACATGTCGAGGCTGATTTTCATGTCAGGCTGTAGCTCGATGGTGATCTGGTTTTTTTCCTGTACACCAAAGATATTTCTTGGTGTTGGTTTGAACTGGACCTTGATTTCAGCAAAACGTTCTTTGAGCCGTTTCCCTGTGCGTAGGTAAAAGGGCACATCATGCCACTGATCATTGTCAATCATCACTTTGACGGCAGCAAAAGTTTCGCCTGTACCTGCTGCGTCTTGGGAGCCTTGCAGTTCTTTTAGGTAGCTTGGGAGGCCACTCCCGGTACCATACTGTGCGCGGATAACATGGTCTTCGACGTTGTGTTTCGTGATTGGACGCAGCGCTTTTACCACTCTGACCTTAGCATCGCGGATATCATCTGCGGTTAAACTGAGGGGTGTTTCCATCGCGAGACAGCAGAGGATTTGCATGAGATGGTTTTGAACCATGTCGCGCAGTACTCCAGCATGGTCAAGGTATGCTGCTCGCCCTTCCACTCCTACTGTTTCAGCGACAGTGATTTCTACGCGTTCAATATGTTCACGGTTCCAAACCGCAGCAATAAGGCGGTTGCTAAAACGAAGCGCAAGTAAATTTTGGATCGCTTCCTTGCCAAGATAGTGATCAATCCGGTAAATCTGACTTTCCGCGAAGCCCGCTGAGAGCAACGCGTTAACAGCTTCAGCACTTTCTTCGTCTTCACCTAGCGGCTTTTCAACAACCAGCCGGCTATCTGAAGGGTTGAGGTTGTGAAGGCTCAGTTGCTTGCAGATAGTCCCAAATAGGGATGGCGGCACGGCCATATAGTAAATAAGCGCGTGGTTTTCTGGCGGCTGCAAATGGTCCTTGAGAGCTTGCCAAGCTAAGCCCGACGAAACGTCAAGGCTTAAGTAGGTGACTATCTCCAAGAACTCCCGTGCAGTGGTAGTGTCAAAGGCCTCGCCAAGAAACTGCTCAAGTTTATTGAACACAGTCTCTCCGAAAGCTTCTGAACCCACTTCACCGCGTGAAACCGCAGTAATATGGCTATCAGCCGGCAGTTTGCCATCCCTATGCAGGAAGTAGAGTGCTGGCATGAGCTTCCTAAGTGATAGGTCGCCGGCACCCCCAAAAATGACAATATCTAACGCCTTCATTTATTACTCATATACAGTTAGTGGTTGAAGCCAAAGGCGGAGGGGCGAGCCCCTACCACCATGTTGCATAAAGGGCGATCAAGATCAGAACGATCAGGCCGGCTTGAAGGTTAAAAGTGCGGCTGGTTGAAAAGTCTATGTCAGCGACATCAACTGCTTCGGCGTGGACTTCTTCCTTACCCATTAAGGAAACTGCGACAGCCATTGCCGCACATAGAAGGAAGACAACGCCAACCCTGTCGATGAACGGATAATCAGGCAGCAGATAATAGAAGGCTGAAGAGAGAACAAAGGAGCCAATTGCGGCAACGATTGCTCCCGAGGCAGTAGCACGTTTCCAGAAGAGGCCAAGTAGGAAAATTACCACGATTCCCGGTGTGAAAAATCCGGTGAAATCTTGAATGAACTTGAACCCCTGATCAAAGCTGGCAAGAAGTGGACGGGCTGCAATCATAGCAATGATAAGTGCGCTGAGGCTAACCAAACGGCCTACAGTTACGTAATGTTTCTGCTCTTTGTCGCGTTTATAGTGGCTATAGATATCCATCGTAAAAATGGTGGATACACTGTTCATCATAGAGGCGAGGGATGACACGATAGCAGCAACGAGTGCAGCGAATATTAAGCCTTTTAGGCCAACTGGCATAAGGTTCATCATTGTAGGGTAGGCTTGGTCGGGGCGCTCAAGATCAGGTGCCAATGTAATAGCTGCAATACCGGGTAACACAACGATAATGGGCATTAGTAGTTTCAAGAATGCTGCAAAATTTATACCCTTCTGGGCCTCTTCAAGGCTTTCGGCAGCAAGCGCGCGCTGGATGATATATTGATTAAAGCCCCAGTAGGAAATATTCATTACCCACAGGCCACCAACCAATACGGAAATGCCTGGGAGGTCATTGTAAAATGGATTGTCCTTGCTGAGGATCATATCGAACTTTTCAGGGAACTGTTCTGTTAAGGTAACAAAACCACCGAAGACACCTGCCTCTTTCCCAATCATATCGAGTGTGAGGTAAGAAAGGAAAAGCCCGCCACCTATCAGCAAAACTACTTGCACGCTGTCAGTAAGGGCAACTGCTTTGAGGCCGCCGTATAGAGAGTATGTAAGGGCAAATCCACCAAGAAAAATCATGCCGTACAGCATATCAACACCAGCGATCGTGTTGATTGCCAATGCACCAAGCCAGAGAACAGACGTAAGGTTTACAAACACATAAAGGGCTAGCCAGAAGGTTGCCATAACCATTCGTACACTGTGGTTATACCGTTGTTCGAGGTACTGCGGCATTGTATAGATTTTTTGTTTCAGGAAGATTGGCAACATATATTTACCGACAACGACAAGTGTGATTGCTGCCATCCATTCATAGGAGGCGATGCCGAGGCCAAGAGCATAGCCTGAGCCTGACATACCAATGATTTGCTCAGCAGAAATGTTTGCCGCAATTAACGAGGCGCCAATTGCCCACCATGGTAGAGACTTACCTGCAAGGAAGTAATCCTCTGTATTTTTATCATGACCTTCTTTGTCGCGCGATACCCAAAGTGCAAGCGCGATGATACCTAAAACATAGGCTGCAAAAACGCCAATATCTATTGTCGCTAATCCCATAGTGAACCTCCCCAGGTTTCTTCCCAAACTATTTGCGTATGTTAGCGCTAACATTTTTATTGGGCATGAGTCAACAGTGACAACGCTAAAGAAGTGAGATTTAGACTATGTTGACCGGGGGTGGCTGGTGCTGAACAGTTCTATATGCTGAATCTAATTCCTGTGAAGATGGAAGTTGGTTTAGCTGGGAAGTAACGCTCATCTGTGAAGCTCGTATAGTCAGCGCGTTCAGCATATTCCATATCCGTGAGATTAGTGACACGTAAGAAGATACTAGCTTTGGTGGATACTTGATATCTTGCCCTGAAGTTTAAATAGTTATGCCCGTCATATTTGTGCAGGTTTTCGGGGTCCAGGTAATAACTTCCCATATGTACCCATTCTAACTCAGCGATAAGTTCTGCGGTGGGCTGCCATTTAAGTTGCATACTACCAAAATGGCGGGGTGCAGTGTCGATATCGTTGCCATTGAGGTTGGTGCCATTGCTTAAATAGTCAAAACTATATTTGTGACGGGTGAGGCTTATGTTGGATTGCACAGACAAAGTGTCAGATAATTCGGCCTTAAACATGAATTCAGCGCCATAGTGGTCTGATTTGCCACTATCTACATTAAAGAAACTAGAATCACGGAAGATGTAATTGTTTTTTTGCATAGCATAAAAGGCGAGATTATAGCTGATGGCATTGTTACTTCCCCTGAGACCAAACTCTATACTTTTCAAACTTACTTTTTTGAGGTCCGCGACCGACTGCGCCCGTTGCAGGCGATAAAGTTCTGTTGTCTGCGGTGCTCGAAAACCATGGCTGATGTTCAGATAAGCTTGGTGATCAGGTGTGTAGCTGTAGAGCAGGCTAACTTTGGGCGAAAATGCGGTGTAGTTATTCTCGCTGCTTGCTGGCCGGCTATAGCGGCATCCGCCAAAACCACATTGGTTACCGTTTTCATCTGTGCGTCCAGTATTCATATTATTGGTATAGTCATAGCTCGTATGCTCAATTCGAATACCTGCGGTAATATCTAGTTGGTCATTAACCGTAATGTCAGCCTGAATAAAGGCTGCCGCCATCAGGCTATCAACATCATAGTCGTATTGTTTCCCAGCAGGAATAGTGGCCTGAAGGAAAGAGGAACCTTGGGTTGGTAAAGCCTGTGTCTGTTTTAGGGAACCTTTCGTGAACTCAAAATCTGCACCAGTAACTATTTGAATGGAGCTACCCTCGCCAAAGTAGAGGCCATTCTGGAGGCCAATGCTTGTTTGACTGTTCTCTTCCTGTGGTTGGCCAGGAAGAAAGTGCATCAGAAACTCCATATCAAGAGCCCGAAAGTAGGGTGTAATTTGCCAACGAACTTCGTCAGAAATCTGCCGGGAAAAGCGTGACCAATAACGAAAAGATTGGGCTTTTCTGTATGCTTCTGGGTTTGGGTTTGTTTTAGCGGTATCACGGTTTTTAAACGCGTTGGGACCAGTTATGAAGCCGGCGGTTTCTTGGTCAAGGTTGGTGAAGCTGATGTTTGAGGCGATATCCCACTCAGCCCCATTGTAATCATGACGCAGGCTAACTTTTTGCTGGTTAAAGCCACTATCATCCCGGTAACCACTATCGCGGGCAATGCTAGCTGTGAGCCTCAGTCCGTTTGTCTTGCCCAAAAAACCCTTTGAAATATTTAGGCGGCCATAGCCATACGAACCACCTTCAATACTAGCGAAACCTTCAGTAGAATCTGCCGCTGGGGAGATTATGTTGATAATGCCGTGCAGTGCATTCGAACCATAAAGAGCTGATCCAGGGCCTTTAGTGATTTCAATGCGCTCCGCAGTTTCAGAGAAACCCTCGAATAACTCGTTTACATTGCAAAATCCAGCTGACCTTAAGGCAATGCCGTCTTGTGCCATCAGAAAGGCGCCACATGCGCCTGCGCCAGTTAATACAGGCGAGCGAATAGAGGCAAGATATTCTTGGCCGTCATTACGGTGGATATTAACCCCAGAGGTGCGGAGTGCTATTTCGCTAATATGTGTGGCAGAAACCTGTTGGAGTTCATCTTTGTTAATGACCGCAACACTGCGGCCTTCATCCGAGAGAGGGCGCTCACTACGGCTTGATGTTGAAGTGATAACTTCTTGAATAGTGCTTTCACTATTCGTGTCCTCAGCGCTAGTTGTAGAGGTGTATATTCCGGCTAGAAACGCGCAAAGGCTTATAGGACGAAGAGTATAAAACAAATGAGATATCCTAAAAGATGTTCAGCTTGTCACTGAAATGAATCAGATAGTCAACTTGCAACAAGTCTCGCCCGACATCAATCAAACTTCATGCCGGGATACTCGTAGCTTGGCTAAGTTTTGATAGATTCACGTCAATTCGTCCCTAAAAATGCCAATTTTGTCCCTAAATTGTTGAATTTGGTCTAATTTATACCTGTATAGTTCGCTTACTAAATAGGTGTAGAGTTTCTTGATGGATAATAAACTAAAATTTTGTCTTCGCTATTGTGTTTTTGTTGCTATTTTGTGGGTTGGTATGGCTCTGGGCCTTGCGGCAGCTCGTTATGCTAGCGAGGGAACGCTTAGCTATTGGGAATATGTCTTCATTGCCTTTGATGGGCTAATGGTGGCTGTACTCCTAGTGCCGCTTATTGGTTTTTACGCATATAGATTAGTGGCAGCCTCTCAGCCCCGCGTAGTAATAGTCGTGAAAATTTGTATCGCTATCATTGCTTACTATAGCGTTCATGTCCCCTATATCGTCCTTAGAACACAGGATAATCTTGATTTGTCCGTGTTAGAGACGTTGGCCCAGCTACGCTATATTGAGTGGTTTTGGGGTATATTTTTTATTGTTACATGGGTTGTGATGGGGGTGGCTGTAGGAATGAACCAACGGCGGCAGCAGGCGGAGCTTGCCAAACTCGAATTGGATAAAATGTTACTTGAAGTGGAGGCCAAGCTAGCCTCCGAGCAAAATGATCATATCCGTCAACGGTTGGGGTCACATTTTGTCCTGAATGCTCTTAGTAATATTATAGCGCTTGTTCGGACAAAGCAGACGAGTAGGGCCATTGATGCTTTGCATCTATTAAGTGATATTCTGCGTGAAGTGGCGCATGCAAACCAAGGCGCTATGCACTCTCTAGAAGAGGAACTTACTTTCTTGGAAAAGTATCTTGCCTTTCAGAAAATACGATTCCCCGATTTGAACGTTAAGTGGGATATTGTGGAAGCTGCTAGAGAGTTACCTCTGCCAAGTCACATATTGCAGCCGCTTGTTGAAAATGCATTTAAGCACGGCATGCGGGCTGACGGTACGCTTGATCTTTATATCGCGGCGGCTGTTCAAGGTGATTACCTTCAACTTGAAGTAAATAACTCGGTAGCAAACAGAAATGGTCAAATTCGAAAAGGAGAAGGTCAAACCTTGACCAAACTACGGCTGGAAAAAACGTTTGGCCGCAAAGATTTGTTCAAGTGTCGAGTAACTGACGCATATTATCATAGCGTAATCAGGATACCTGTTTGAGCGATGATAATATTGTGGAGAGCTTTCTACAGTAGGTAAGGCTTTCTACTGCTGTAATCGCCGAATAATCAGTTTTGAGTGTGAATAAAGACTTGTGTCCAGTAAACGGCCACTGTGGGTGTGTTTAGATGAAAAATGAAAAACTTCGTTATGTCGTTGGCTATTTCACCATCGGTATAACCCTTTGGGTCGTATTGTCCGCCTTATTTGCGGTGGCTAACTATAACAAGCCGGACTTCCCGCGGGAAACATACAGTGTTTACTATATGTTTTTGGTATCTTTACATGGGTTGATGGTGACAGCGATATTGTCTCCTTTGATTATTCTATATTCCTACTGGCTGGCAAGAAAACAGCTGTCTTCACCAAAGGTTGTCCGAAGAGTTATCGGGGTGATGGCGTTATACTATGTTGTGGACCTGAGTGCGGAGTATAGTATTTACCATTACTATTATGATTTTCCGCACCAAGAGGCCATTGATAGAATCGATTTGATTGGGCTGGTTTGGATTATATTCATGCTCCTTACCTATGTTGCCGCTGGTTATGGCTACGGGCTTATTCAGCGCAACCGTGAGGGAAAACAGTCTGAAGCTATTTTGACCAAGCAATTGGCCAAGCTAGAAGCCGACCTCATGACGGAGCAAAATAAACATATTCGCCAGAGGCTGGGTTCCCATTTTGTATTGAATGCCCTCAGCAACATTATCGCATTGGTTCGCAAGAAAGACATCACTGAGGCGATTGAGGCACTCTTTCTCCTTAGCGGTATTTTAAGGGAAATTGCCCATACGGATGATGATACTTTGTGCAGTTTGCAGTCAGAGATTGAGTTTTTAGAAGCTTACTTAGCTTTCCAGAAGATTAGGTTCCCCAGTTTGGAAATTAGCTGGACAGTTAGTGATGAAGCACGAGCGACAATGGTACCAAAGCATATTCTGCAGCCTCTTGTCGAGAATGCCTTTAAACACGGTATGCAGGCTGATGGGCAGCTTATGTTGACGGTGGAAGCCTACCTTGAGAATGGTAGCATGAATGTGCAGGTAAGAAATTCATTAAGCCCCCAAAAACAAGCTGTGCCGGGAGGCGAAGGGCAAGCCTTGACTGCTTTAAGGTTAGAAAAAGCCTACAATCGGCCTGATTTATTTAAATGCTCAATAGTTGATAACGAATATATAGCTGATTTGGTAATTCCGGGGGAGGGCAAACAGTGATTAAAGCGCTTGTTGTTGATGATGAAGTTATAATCGCTGAAGATTTGGCCCATCAACTAAAAAATCGCGATGATTGGGATGCCGATTTTTTTGTGGACCCTACTATAGTTATGGCTGCCATTGAGGCCTCTACTTATGATGTGTGTTTCCTTGATATAGAAATGCCGGAATGTAACGGCATCACGTTAGGGCGTCTGATCCGAGAAAAATATCCGGAGATACCAATCATCTTCTCAACTGCTTTTGCAGAACATGCAGCAACCGCATATCGCCTATCTGCGACGGACTATCTCGTTAAGCCAATCAACGGCAGCGTGTTGGGCGAAGCTTGTGTCCGTGTTGAAAAGGAAATTGCCCAACAAAAATCAGCTGGGGTTACCCCTGAGCCAAATTCTTCCTCTCGCGTGATTGTGGTTAAATCTGTCGGGCGCACCGATTATGTGAAAATTTCAGATATTGTTATGGGGCAGGCAGCAGGAAACTATGTGCGCTTGTATAGTGATGATAAAGAATATTTGCATCGCTGTTCGTTCACCACTTTTGCAGACCAATTGGTTCCTGAAGGTTTTGCTCGTTGTCACCGTTCTTTCATTGTAAACACCAACAAGGTTGTTTCATTCGTAAGAAATAAAGATGGCGGAGATGAACTGGTCCTGGAAAATGGTATTAAGGCGCCTGTAAGTGAAGGCTATAAAAAATCGCTTGATAAGGTGCTTGCTACAGCAGCACTTGCAAGATAGCACCATAATAAATATCCCTGATAATCCCAATCTCGTCCCTCCAAAGTTAGCATGCGTCCCTCTCATTGAGTCGAGCTATTTTTAACTCTGTTAGAAAATGCGAAACACTCCATACAAACCAATTTGCTCATGAAGAAATGGGCCGGGCTGCATTCAGGTTAGTGAATGCTGGCACGTAAACTCAATGGTTTAGGGAGACAAGAATGCCTAGTAAAAATACTTTGTTTCAGCGCTCTGTGCTACTGGGGAGCTCCGCGCTTCTTGCGCTGAGTGTTGGTGCTACAGGTGCTTTTGCACAAGACGCTTCAGCTGATGAAGCCGAATTTGAAGAAGTTGTAGTAACAGGTTCACGTATTAAGCGTGCTGATATTGAAT
>CAXBKT010000027.1:0-28480 GCA_963976155.1 uncultured Kordiimonadaceae bacterium
CGCCGCCAAGGCCAGGCATACGGATGCGGAGGCCCTGAAAGTCTTCAACACTATTGATATCTTTTTGGTACCAGCCGCCCATTTGCGTGCCTGTATTGCCGCCCAAGAAGGGTTTAATGTTAAACTGACCAGAGAGCTCGTCCCATAACTCCTGACCACCACCAAATCTAACCCAGGCGTTCATTTCACCGGCGGTGAGCCCCATTGGCACCGCAGCGAAAAAATTGAAGGCGGACGATTTGCCTTGCCAGTAGTATTCGGCGGCATGATACATGTCTGCCTTGCCTTGACTAACAGCATCGAAACCTTCGAGAGCGCCGACCAGCTCCCCCGCGGCATATACTTTTACTTTGATGCGTCCGTCGGAAAGGGCTTCAATGCGTTTTGCAAGTCGTTCGGCCCCAGTTCCCATGCCAGGAAAGTTTTTTGGCCAACTAGTGACCATTTTTAAGTTCCGCTGTTTCTTGTTTATTGCCGGGCCTTGCTGCGAGCTTGAATTGTCACTGCATGCAGCAACAAGAGACGCCGCACCTACGAGGCTTGCACCGCGTATGATGTTGCGCCTACTGATAGACTTTGTCTTCGCGTGCTGGTTAGTTTCCAATTTGGATTTGTTTGTCACGCTACACTCCCCTGATACTCGCAGCTTGGTACTGATTCGATGGCCGACAGTATAAGCTTACAGTGCAAGGGGGCAAGTATTCACACGTTAAATTGTGCTGTTGCTGCGATCAATGTCGTGCCATCCGTTAGGACCTAACTGTTCTAACGGTTGAAAACGCCCCTTATAGTTCATTTTCGGGCTGTCTTTAACCCAGTAACCCAAATAGACATGTGGCTGGTTTGCGTGCTTTGCACGGGCAATATGGTCAAGGATAATGTAAGTTCCAATGCCACGTTTTGGGTCTTCAGTATTGAAGTAACTATATATCATGGATAAGCCATCGGACAATTCATCAGTAAGGGCAACAGCCATTAGCTCATTGTCAATCGCACGTCTGTATTCAACCAGTACTGTGCTGACAGGGCTGGCCTCAACCATATCGCGGTACTCTTCCGCTGACATATCGGCCATTGAACCATCGGCATGGCGATTAAGAAGATAGCTTTTTAATAGGTCATACTGTTCGTCAGTTGTTTGCGGTGGCCGAACGTCGGCACGCAGATCACTGTTGAGCTTAAGGACTTTCTTCTGCGAGCGCGAGATTTCAAAGTCTTTGGTGCGCACCCTAACGGAAACACACTCTGAGCAATTTTCGCAGGCAGGGCGATACACAACGGATTGGCTGCGTCTGAAACCAACCCGGCCAAGGGCCTCGTTTAGGGCGGTGGCATCAGGCCCGCGCAGTTCGGTGAAAACTTTTCGTTCGGTTTTGCCGTTCAAATAGGGGCAGGGCGACGGGGCCGTCACATAGAATTTGGGAAATTGAAGCCCCTGATCGGTCATTGATTTGGTTCCTTTTGGCTATAGCAAGTTATAGTACCATGGAATGAATAGCGTAAAAGTTAACCACATAATAAAAATTAGCGGTGTCCCTGCGCGCACAAAGTCAATGAACCGATAATGCCCAGGTGCCATTACAAGCAAATTGGTTTGGTAGCTCATTGGTGTTGCAAAGCTGCAGTTTGCGCCAAAAATAACTGCAAGTAAAAAGGGCATTGGATCAAGCTGTAATTCTGCGGCAATGGATACAGCAATCGGCGTGAATAAAACAGCTGTCGCATTGTTGGAAAGAACATTGGTCAGAAGGGCCACGAGAAGGAAGAAGCCTGAAAGTAACACCCATACTGGAGCATCAGATAGGGATTCGATAACAGCATGAGCAAGCCAGCTTGCTCCTCCAGTCCCTTGCATGGCAGCACCGAGTGCAAGGGCTGCCCCAACAATTGTAAATACACGCCGGTCTATCGCACGACTTGCCTGCCGTACATTCAGGCAGCGAAATGCCATCATGAGTGTTGCCCCAGCGAGTGCGGCGACTACAATCGG
The DNA here is from genome assembly GCA_963976155.1 of uncultured Kordiimonadaceae bacterium. Classification (GTDB taxonomy): domain Bacteria; phylum Pseudomonadota; class Alphaproteobacteria; order Sphingomonadales; family Kordiimonadaceae; genus Kordiimonas. The sequence continues at coordinate 1,991 of CAXBKT010000027.1, forward strand.
TAAAATTTCAAAGGCTGCAGTGAAAACGATGCCAGAGAATATCATCAAGGCGCGTACGGCATATTCCTTCATTGGAACATCAGAAGCGGATGATTCCATAAGCATTACATCACGGTTGTCACGAAGCTCAAGTACATTGCTGCGACTTCCCATGACAAGTAGTACGTCACCAGCTTCAAGCCGTAACTGTGTGAGAGCGGCCCGGATCATGCGGCTCCGCCTTTGTACACCTAGTACTGTACAGCCTGTTTCAGCTCTAAAGCCTGTTTGAGCAAGGGTGCGCCCGTCCATTCTGGAAGCTGGTGCGACAACAGCTTCTGCAATAACGCGGCGTTCACCGTTTGCATCCTCATCATCTTCGTCGCCTTCAGCGCTGGTAACCAAGTCAGGGGATGCGTTTAGGAGTTCTGTCATGACGCCGCGAGTGGCAGCTACCATAACGATATCACCTGTTCGTAAAGTAATGTCATCGTAAGGCGGTAATAGCTTGTCACTGCCGCGCTGAATCATACGGACTGTTAGGTCTTTTAAGCCAGGGAACATACCAGCGATGGCTTGCTGACCAATAAGCTTGTTGTCGCCGCCAAGTTCCATCTGGAAAAGAAATTGTTTACCGCTTTTGTTAGCGAGTTGGCTGGCCATTCCGTCCCGATCAGAAAGTAGACGGGGCAGAACAAGCGTTACATATAGTAAGCCAACTGCAGCAAGCACTGCACCAGGCAACGTAAAATCAAAGAAGCCGACTGTATTGCCGCTGGTTTGTTCAAATGCACCTATAGCCAACAAGTTGGTGCTAGAGCCAATTTTTGTCATATTCCCGCCTAGGATGGCCGCAAAGCTAAGCGGCATCATGACAATTGCTGCTCGTTTGCCGAGCTTATCTGCAAGGGCAGCCATAATAGGGATGAAAATTACAACAACCGGTGTGTTGTTCATGATTGCGGAGATCAGCATGACGATAACAAGACAGCCGACAATTACTAAGCGAGGGGACCTTTTCCCAACGGTTACGATCATGCGTGCAGGCCCGTTTAGTGCCCCGGTCTGCACTAAGCCTTGCCCAATGACAAGGAGCGCCATAATTGTTATGAGGGCAGGGTCCGCAAATCCTTGTAATAAATCACGGGTAGTAAGAAGTTGTGTGCCTTCGTCGCTGTAAAGCGGCAACACTTCGAATACGAACAGCAGGAGAGCTACTGTTGTTATGCTGGATATTTCAAGTGGGATACGGTCGTAAGCGTAGGCGATTATCGCCCCAACAACAATCGCAAACGTCAGCCACATTTGAAGTGTTGGTTCTACCAAATCCATAAGTTTTTGCTATAGCCCCATATTTTTTGATGTTGTTTGACATCAAATTTGGTTGTTACTTGTATCCCTTAGTTTGATTTTTACAGACGGATAAGGGGCCGGACAAGCACAAAAGGTTTGTTCAATGTGTTTTATAAGCCCGGAGGTACAACTGGCGCTTCGCGAAGTATGAGTACTGTAATCCTACGGTTCTCTGTTTTCGTTGGTTGATCAGGGTAAAGTGGGTCGGTTCCTGCTTTTCCTGTAACCTCAAAAATGCGATCTTGTGTGACACCAGAAGTACTTAGTACTCGACGAGCAGAGTTAGCCCGGTTGGCACTTAATTCCCAGTTAGTTGAACCATCTGGTCCGGTATAGTTGCCACCATCAGTATGGCCTTGAATAGTGATTCTATTCGGAAGGTTCTGTACAGACTCGCCTATCTCCGTGATCATCCGTATTGCATAGTCATACAGGTCTGATGTTCCTTGGCGGAACATTGCGCGTCGGTCTTTATCAATAAGCTGAATTTTCATGCCATCTTCAGTGATTTCCATGATCAGTTGATCTTGTAAGTCTGAAAGAGTTGGTGAGGACTGAATGGCAATTCGAAGCTGCTGCTGCATTTGCTCAAAAGTTGAATCTTCGTTATCGCGAATTCGCTTTGCAATATCCTCTTGGCTTTCGGATTTTGGATCCCCTTTGCCTTCGCTTTCAGCACCTTGCTTATCACCTGATGTAGGGCCGGTCTGGGGAGGGCCGGGATTGCTGATTGCCACAACGGGTGAAGGGTTTAGCCCGCTGCTATCTGAACTTGTTGGGTTAACTGCATCCTGGCCACTACGCCCGGAAACGGCTGCAGTTGTAGGCGAGAAATAATCAGCAAGACCAGCAAGTGTTTCCGGGGGTGCGACATTCAAAAGCCACAAAAGCATAAAAAAGGCCATCATGGCTGTGGTGAAGTCGGCATAAGCAACTTTCCAGGCGCCGCCATGGTGTCCACCACCAGAAACCTTCTTTATTTTCTTTATTATCGGGCGTTTGTCATCGTCAGCCACTCGCTAACACCTCCGCTATAGTCGCGATTTATGCATATGCTAAAATACTATGTAGCAATATATAGTTAAGATAGTCTCTGGGTGGTTTTTAATACAAGGAAAATTATACATTCCGCCTCAATAGGCATATTTTTATTGAATAGCAGCTAATTAAGTTTGCAGGCTGGACAAGTACAGTAATCCCGCTCATGGTGTGCCAAATTTTGGAGATTTAGATCAGGAGAGTTTTATGGCGCGTGTAGCATTTATCGGTCTTGGTGTAATGGGTTTTCCAATGGCAGGGCATCTTGCGGCTGGGGGTCATGATGTGACAGTCTATAATCGCACGTCGAGCGTAGCTGGAGATTGGATTACCAAATATAGTGAAGTTTGTGATGTTGAGTTGTTTGCAGCCCCGACGCCTGCTGGTGCTGCGGCAGACGCAGATGTTGTTTTTGCTTGCGTTGGTGCAGACAAGGACGTTGCACAAATTTGTCTTGGCTCAGACGGGGCATTTTCCGTAATGCGGAAGGGCACTGTGTTTGTTGATCATACAACAGCGTCAGCGCAGTGTGCCCGAAAAATGGCTGCCGCAGCCACTGAGCTAGGTTTGAGCTTTATAGATGCGCCCGTTTCAGGCGGAGAAGCTGGAGCAGTGAATGGCGCATTGACAGTGATGTGCGGCGGTGAAACCGAAGCTTTTGAACGCGCCGAACCAATCATGCAGGCATATGCCAAGTCGGTTAAGCTGCTTGGCGAGGTTGGTTCTGGTCAGTTAACAAAAATGGCAAACCAAATATGTATTGCAGGTGTAGTTCAGGGGCTGGCAGAGGCGCTACATTTTTCAATGGAAGCGGGTCTGGATGCAAAAGCAGTTGTGGATGTAATCAGTAAAGGCGCTGCACAAAGTTGGCAGATGGATAATCGTGCAGAAACGATGATTGATGGTGATTTCGATTTTGGCTTTGCTGTTGATTGGATGCGCAAAGATTTGGGTATCGTTTTGCAAGAGGCACGTGAAAATGGGGTGTCGTTGCCACTTACAGCCTTAGTGGACCAGTTCTACGCTGAAGTGCAAAATATGGGTGGAAGCCGCAATGATACATCTAGTTTGATCCGGCGCTTTCGAGGCTAAGTAGCCAATTAAAACTCAAATTAACTGAGGTTTCTTGAAGATGACTTGAATATTTTTAACATCTCCATATACTATAGGGGGTATAGTATATGGAGATGTTATGATTTCTAACGCGGATAGAAAGTCAATGAAAATGCGTTTTGCACGTATTGAAGGGCAACTACGGGGCTTACAGAAGCTAGTGGATGATGAAAATACAGAGTGTGAAAAGGTGGCGCAGCAAATGAGTGCCGCCCGAAAGGCTTTAGATAAAGCTGCCCATGCAATGCTGGCTTGTATGGTGAAAGAGTATGTGTTGGCTGATGATAAGGATGCGATTCATGACCTTGAAAACATTATTGGGAAATATGCTTAGGGGAAAACCGTTGGATAATCTTAAAACTGTTTCCGTTGATGAGTTTAGCACTTTGAAGGATGCTAATGATTGTTTGGTTATTGATGTTCGTTCAGAAGCCGAGTTTTCTGAAAGACATGTTTTGGGTGCACGGTTGTTCCCATTGGACCGCCTAGACGAAGCTGAAATCTTAGCTTTGGATCCTGCAGGTGAGGCGCCAATTTATGTACTGTGTAAAGCTGGCGGTAGGGCAAAAAAGGCTGCAGAGCGTCTCGCGCCAGTAACGGATAGAATGATCTGTGTTGTTGCGGGCGGTACAGATGCTTGCATAGAGGCAGGAATGCCAGCGAACATAGGATAAGGAATTTCCATGATATTTAGGCAACTTTTTGACGAATCTACTTGGACCTATACCTATCTTATAGCTGATGAAAGTACCGGTGAGGCTGTTTTGATTGACCCTGTACTGGAAAAAGCGCCGCTTTACAGGAAACTTCTTCGCGAACTATCTCTTCAAATTATTTACGCAATCGATACCCATGTCCACGCAGATCATATCACTGCATTAGGTGCTTTGCGTGAGGAATATGGGTGTCTTACTGTGCACGGAGAAGGCTCTGAAGCAGCGTGCGTTTCCAAATTTGTGGCTGATCGCGAAATTCTGAAAGTGGGTAAACTAGAACTTGAAGCAATTTCTACACCCGGACACACGTCGGATAGTTATTGTTTTGTATTGAAGACGGATGGACCGGCGTTTCTTTTCTCTGGCGATACATTGTTAATACGGGGAACGGGGCGAACCGATTTTCAAAATGGGGATGCAGCCCTCCAGTTCGATAGCTTAAAAGAGAAAATTCTAACATTGCCAAACGATACGATCTTATATCCAGGACATGACTATCAAGGAATGACACAAAGTACAATTGGGGAAGAGAAGTTACATAATCCACGCCTTCAGGTGGCTGATAAGAAAGCGTATATAAAGATGATGAGAGAGCTAGATCTTCCCAATCCTAAATTTATGGATGTAGCTGTGCCTGCAAATCTAAAGTGTGGTGACGAATAGAGTATATTTCCTGTTTAGGCTGCTTTTGGCTTGACTTAAAGGGGGGGAGGTTATATTCCCCGCACATTAATGAATGGGTAAGGCAATGGTGATCTTACCCGCGCGGGCACACAGTGCACTGGTTATATGGACCGCACACGCCCGTGGCGCTTAACAAAAAGGAGCGATTCGCATGTCCAAGCGTATCCAATCGAAGTATAAAATTGACCGCCGTATGGGCGAAAACATCTGGGGCCGTGCTAAGTCTCCAGTGAACACGCGTGAATATGGCCCAGGTCAACACGGTCAGCGCCGTAAAGGTAAGCTTTCTGATTATGGTATTCAGCTGCGCGCTAAGCAGAAGCTGAAAGGTTACTATGGTAACATCACTGAGAAACAATTCCGCAGCTACTATAAAGAAGCTGACCGGATTAAAGGTGATACAGGCGAAAACCTAATCGGTATTCTTGAGTGCCGTCTTGACGCTATTGTATACCGCGCGCGTTTCGTACCAACAGTGTTCTCTGCTCGTCAGTTTGTGAACCACGGCCACGTACTTGTAAACGGCAAGCGTTGTAACATTCCTTCACGTATGGTTAAGCCTGGTGACGTTGTTGAAGTTCGTGAAAAATCACGCGGTATTCCAATGGTTATTGAAGCTGGTCAGAGCCCAGAGCGTGAAACTCCAGAGTATCTCTCTGTAGATGGTTTCAAAGCGACTTATGTTCGTATTCCTACTCTTGACGAAGTTCCATACCCTGTAATCATGGAACCAAACTTGGTAGTGGAATTCTATTCCCGTTAAACTTTACGGGAACGAGTTTATGAAAGGGCTGCAGGTTTTCCTGCGGCCCTTTTTTTATTTCATGTTCAATATGTCCGTAGGTAGTACTGGGTGGCGCTGAAATTTACGTCCATCCAGCCCTAAGGGAACCGCGTAAAGGCAGGTACTCGACTTTACTGGGCGATTGGGTGGTAATCAGCGTCGAGAATATATTTAGATATTTCTTTTATAATTCTGAATTCAAATGAATTTGGATTTTCTTTTCTAAAACAATTACATCCTGAAGGACCTTTAGGGAAAGATTAACTTTATTGGCGAACAATACTAGTCAGCACTGATGCTTCAGAGACGGTAGTTTTATTTGTGCTGCAATATTGTTAGTTGCTCATGGAGTGTCAAAAGGGGGTCTAAGTGTATAGGACGTGAGGTCACTGATGTTCCAATTGAATCACCTGAAGATTTCTAGCCGACTTCCACTTGTAGTTGTTATGATTGTTGTAGTTTTAACAACCTTTATATCAATATCTGCCTTTATCCAGGCAGGCACAGTCGTTGAAGACCAAGTGAAGGACCGTTTAAATGCGGTTCTCGCATCGCGAAAAGCTGAACTAACTGCATACCTTAATTCAATTAGAGAAGAATTGGATTTAGTTGCGGAGAACCAAAATACTCTTGATGCACTGCATGCGTTTTCAAATGCTTGGGGTGAACTTGAAGGTGATCAGCAATCTATACTGCAGGGCCTCTATATTAACAGAAATCCGCATCCGGCAGGGGAAAAAGATAAACTCTATGATGCGGGTGACGGGTCAAATTATAGTTCAGTTCATTCAAAATACCATCCTTGGTTCCACAAACTGCAGCAAAGTAGAGAATATTATGATGTGTTCTTGTTTGATACTGCTGGAAACCTTGTCTACACAGTTTTCAAGGAACTGGATTATGCGACTAATATGAATACGGGAGAATGGCGGGACACAGATTTGGCCAATGCTTTCCGGGATGCAGTTAGGCCTGCCAGCATTGGAAAGCATAGTTTCTTTGATTTTAAGCCATACAAGCCGAGTTTTGATGCGCCCGCGAGTTTTATTTCTCGAGCAATTGAAGCTGATGGTGAAGTCGTTGGTGTGCTTGTCTTGCAGATGCCTATTGGTCGCTTGAATAGCATTATGAATAATAGCGAAGGAATGGGAGAAACCGGCGAAACCTATGTTGTCGGTAAAGATGGCTTAATGCGCACAGATAGCCGTTTTTCAAAAGAATCAACAATTTTGAAAACACGCGTGCAGGGCGAGAATATCTCTGCTGCGATAAATGGCCAGAGTGGTATGGTCGTTGTTGACCGGAACGGCATTGAAGTTCAATCAGCTTATGTGCCTTTCACTTTTCTTTCAACAAAATGGGCAATTCTAGCGGAAATTAATGTGTCCGAAATGGACAAACCCGTGACTGAGATGGGTTTGATAATGATTTCGATAGGTGTCATATTTGCGATTTTAATGGCAGTGGTTGGCTTTTTATTCGCTCGTACAATTACGCGGCCAATATACGGTATGGTTGCTGCTATGAGCGATCTTGCTGATGGTAATGATGAAAAGGAAGTTCCTTACCGCGATAATAAAGATGAAATAGGTGATATGGCATCCGCAGTTGAGGTTTTTCGTCAAAACTCCATTGAACGCCGTCAGTTAGAAGCAGAGGCGGCAGAGTTGGCAGAAGCTAAAAAATTACGTGATGAAAAGCGGCAAGAGGAAGAAAACGAGCGAAGGGAAAAAGAATTAGCGCGTGAACGTGAGGAAGCTGCACATAAAGATAAATTAACTAAAGCAATGGCTGATCTTGTGGCTCAGTTTGATGCACAAACAACAGAGATGCTACAAAGTGTTTCATCCGCAGCTACAGAACTTGAAAGTACAGCTCAGTCAATGAGTGATACGGCTGATGCTACCAATAGCAAATCAGCAACAGTTGCTGCTGCTTCGGAAGAGGCCACGCTGAATGTTCAGGCGGTTGCAAGTGCAACAGAAGAGTTAAGTGCATCGATTTCCGAGATTGGAAACCAAATTGCGAGGGCAAATGAGGCTAACAAAGCCACAGCCCTTAAAGCAGAAGAAGCTAGTTCCGTAATGGGCGAGTTGGGTTCCGCATCGCAGGCTATCACCGAAGTTGTGCAATTGATTAATGATATTGCGGAACAAACTAATCTATTGGCTCTTAATGCTACGATTGAGGCCGCGCGTGCAGGTGATGCAGGTAAAGGCTTTGCTGTCGTAGCATCGGAAGTTAAAAATCTCGCTGGGCAGACCGCAAGCGCCACCGAGCAAATTGAAAGGCAAATCAAATCTGTGCAGGACACTTCCCATGTTGCGGCTTCGTCTATGGCCGATATTCGAGGGGCTGTTACAGAATCTGCCGATATTGCTGCAGCTGTAACTTCTTCTGTAGAAGAGCAAAAAATTGCTACAGGTGAAATTGCTCATAATGTTCAAGAAGTGGCATCTGGCACTGATGAAGTAAATAGGAACATTCTCGACGTGTCAAAAGGTGCCTCAGAAACCCGTGATGCGTCAGGTCAGGTACTGACTGCTGCGCAAGAAGTTGCGGCAATCTCGAACAAAATTAAAGGCTCTGTTGAGAGCTTCTTAAGTGATGTCCAGGCTATAATGAAACAATGATGTTTCGCATGTGTATCAGTTGTTGAAAGATCAATGATTCCGAGAGCATGAGAAGGAATAGACTATGGGTAAAAAGAATAATCAAATGTATGTGTTACTTGCGATAAGCAGTCTTGGTTTTGGGCTGGTTTCAACAAGTCCACTCGCGGCTCAGGATGAGACAGGTTTTTCTCTTTCTGCTAACGCGGCACTTGTGTCGGACTACAGGTTTCGTGGAGTTTCTCTATCTGATAAAGACCCCGCAATTCAGGGTGGTTTTGATGTGGCACATGACAGTGGCTTTTATATAGGAACGTGGGGTTCCTCTATTGAAAGTTATGGTGACCCAGTAACCGGCATGTCAGAGTTCGAACTAGATATTTACGCTGGTTATGGCGGTCAAGTTGGCCGATTATCAACAGATATTGGTGTTCTAGCTTATACTTACCCGGGGTCGGAAAATACACATTATATTGAACTTTATGGGTCTGTGGGTGGATCTCTAGGTGTTGCAGAGTGGACACTTGGGGCAGCCTATGTTTGGGACCAAGATAATGTTGGTGGTACAGACAATATTTATGTTTATCTGGACGGTGGCATACCGCTTGGCGACACCCCGTTGTCGCTCGCGACGCATCTTGCGTATGAAGATGGCGCTTTCGGGGACGGTAAATGGGATTGGAGTGCAGGGCTTTCCTATGATTTTGAGAAATTCTCAGTGTCTGTAAGCTATGTTGACACTAATATTAAAGGTAACCGCACCGCAAAAGCGGGAGTAGTGGCTATGCTCTCGGCTAGTTTCTAACTATTTGATTTATAAATAGATTTATGCAGCAGAAATTCTTTTCTGCTGCAGCCACTTGGCGATCCACGTGTCATGCTTTATTAGAATGGCAAAAAAGGGGAAGCATGTGGCTCAGTCACTTCAAGAACTTTGGCAGCAAGCACAGAGCCAGCAAGCAACAGGTTTGTTGGATGCTGCGGAAAAAACGCATAGGAAAATTGTAAAAATCCGGCCGGATGTGTTGCAAAGCTGGAGTTTTCTGAGTGCGAGGGCAGCCGCGCGAAGTGATTTTACAGAGCAGACGGAGGCAATTCGCCAATATCTCAAGTACGATGATTTGTCGGCATCAGCATGGCAATCCTTTGGTTTTCCTCTTTTATATCAAGGATTTGATAGGGAAGCACTCCATGCTTTCCGTCAGGCATTGGCGCTTCAGCCGGAAGAACCCTTGATTTTGCTCTATGTCGCATATGCTGCAGAACTATCGGGTGATAATAAGCTTTCTATGCGCTGCCTTTCGCTTGCCCTGCATTCGCTAAATGACGGAAATAAAAAGGAAATGTTTCATAAGGCACACCCTATGCTCGCAGAGTTTCTTGGGCGTGCGGAACAAAACCTCAATAATTATCAAAAAAACTGCGCGGCAGAAGAGTATGAAGCGTGGTTAGCTGTACGCGGTGAGGATGTACTGGAAAATGGTGTGTCTTTAGCGTGCGCTATCAGTGCCAATGATGAGTTTCGTGTGGGCCATGGCTATTTGAAGGCTAAAAACCAGCAAGCAGCGTCTCAAAGTTTCGAAAAATCACTTAAGCAAAACCCAAGTCATAAACATGCGCTCGCGCTTATGGCGGATATTTCTTTCGCTAATAGCAATGTCGAAGACGGGCTGATTTATCTCCGTAAACTTTCTGACCTTTCTCCAACTCGTGGTCTGTTACATCACCGGCTAGCTATAAAAGAGGAGGCTGTTGGCAATATCGAGGGAGCGAAACGGGCTTATCTGAGAAGCTTGAAGGCCGACACAAACACGATGGTGTCATTTCTTTATGCAGGCTCCTTTTTTGAAGGGCTAGGCGAGACTGATTTAGCCGCTCAGTTATATAGCCTCGGCGATGAAGGCAACTCGGACCTTGCCAGTGTACATAACAAGCCAGAAACCGATGTTGAAATCAAAAATCGGTCTGCGGCGGCTGATGCATTACTTCGGCGACATTTTGCGGCGCTGCACAATACAGCTGTAAACACTGGTGCAGCGGGTAGGGTAAAGGATGCCGTTTGGCCACAAGTGATCCGAGAGCAAACAAAGTATCAGAACCAAGCGCAGCAGCCAGATCAGTTTTATATTCCAGATGTGAAACAAATATCCTTCGCGGATCGCTCAGATATGCCTTGGGCTGATGGTCTTGAGGCCGCTTTTGATGATATCAAAAATGAACTGCTTGCTATTTTACCATCTGCTGCTGGTTTCGGGCGACCATACTTGCATGGAGGTCTGCAACTTGGTGAAGAGTTTACGTCGTTAAAGGGCACAGATAATTGGACCGCGCTTGATTTGTTCCGTGATGGTAAAGCGAATGAAGCCCTTTTAGGCTATTTCCCTAAAACACTTGCTGCTCTTAAAGGGCTGCCACTTGCAACGTTTGGTGAAAACCCGTTTGAAGTATTCTTCTCGCTTCTAAAACCGCATCAGCATATCCCGCCACATTTTGGCCCATCAAACCACGGTGTTACTGTGCACTTACCGATCATTGTACCGGAAAACTGTAAAATTCGCGTGGCAGATGAATGGCGGAACTGGCAAGAGGGTAAGGTGCTCGCATTTGATGACGCGTTTGATCATGAAGCTCGCAACGACAGTGATGCCCTCCGGGTTGTGCTTATTTTCGAAATCTGGCATCCGGATTTGACAGAAGGCGAAATCGAAGCTGTGAAAGCAACCTTCAATGTGCGGGACGCTTGGATGAACGCACGCTCTATTCCTGACCCTATCTAATGGATTATTAGTTGAAACCACTTGCACCCATGCTCGCTGAGGCGTAAACCGGTGGCTTCAAATAACGTGTTCCGAGGGGAGCCCGATTGCCGTGGTGGCAAAGGGGCTGAGAGTTCGGCGGGTGGAATAAGTCTCCACCAGTCCGATGACCCTTCGAACCTGATCTGGGTAACACCAGCGCAAGGGACGGAGCTTATAAAATGCCTGATACCGCAAAAACTGAGTTTAAAATCACTACTGGCGCATTGCCGGGGTCCAAGAAAATATATGTGCGCAGTGAAAACCGCGACGATGTACGCGTGCCGATGCGGGAAATTCACCTGCATCCTTCCGCGAATGAAGTGCCTGTACGTGTATATGATACGTCTGGCCCTTACAGTGATCCAGCTGCTGGCGAAATTGATATCTACAAAGGCTTGCCTGATGTGCGCGGTGCCTGGATCCGTGAACGCGGTGATGTAGAAGAATATGAAGGCCGTGAGATTAAGCCTGAAGATAACGGCAATGCAGGTGAAAAATACCTTGCGCCGGAGTTTCCAGTTCGCGTGAAGCCACTTCGTGCCAAAGAAGGTATGAATGTTACGCAGATGCATTATGCTCGTAAGGGCATTATTACACCTGAGATGGAATTTGTTGCGGTTCGTGAAAATATTGGCCGCAAACAACAAGCTGAAAAGCTTGAGCGTGACGGTGAGCATTTTGGTGCAAATATTCCTGATTATATTACGCCAGAGTTTGTGCGCGATGAGATCGCCACTGGCCGTGCGGTTCTTGTGAACAACGTGAACCACCCTGAAAGTGAGCCGATGATCATTGGCCGCAACTTCCTTGTGAAAATTAACGCCAACATTGGTAACTCAGCAGTTTCTTCTTCTATTGCAGAAGAAGTGGACAAAATGGTTTGGGCGACACGTTGGGGCGCTGACACTGTGATGGACCTATCAACGGGCCGTAACATTCACAACACTCGCGAATGGATTATCCGTAATTCACCAGTGCCGATTGGTACGGTGCCTATTTACCAAGCGCTTGAGAAAGTGGACGGCATCGCTGAAAACCTAACGTGGGAAGTATACCGCGACACGCTCATTGAGCAGTGCGAGCAGGGCGTTGATTATTTCACTATTCACGCTGGTGTGCGTTTGCCGTTCATCCATCTTACAGCGAAGCGTATTACGGGCATTGTATCTCGTGGTGGCTCAATCATGGCGAAATGGTGCCTTGCACACCATAAAGAAAGCTTCCTTTACACGCACTTTGAGCAAATCTGTGAAATCCTCAAAAAATATGACGTTGCTTTCTCGCTTGGTGATGGTTTCCGTCCGGGCTGTATCGCTGACGCAAACGATGAGGCACAGTTTGCTGAACTTAAAACCCTTGGCGAACTAACTAAAATCGCCTGGGAACATGATGTGCAAGTGTTTATCGAAGGCCCTGGCCATGTACCAATGCACAAAATCAAAGAAAACATGGAATTGCAGCTTGAGCATTGCCATGAAGCACCTTTCTATACGCTTGGCCCACTAACAACAGATATCGCACCGGGGTATGACCATATCACGTCAGCGATTGGCGCAGCGCAAATCGGTTGGTACGGTACAGCAATGCTTTGCTATGTGACACCGAAGGAGCACTTGGGCCTGCCGGACCGTAACGACGTGAAAGAAGGTGTTATTACCTATAAGCTTGCGGCACATGCAGCGGACCTTGCCAAAGGCCATCCAGCGTCGCAGTTACGGGATGATGCGCTTTCTCGCGCACGGTATGAGTTCCGCTGGGAAGACCAGTTTAACCTCAGCCTAGATCCTGAGCGTGCACGTGATTTCCATGACCAGACTTTGCCGAAAGAGGCGCATAAGGTTGCTCATTTCTGCAGCATGTGTGGCCCGAAATTCTGCTCAATGAAAATTACAGCTGAAGTGCGTGAGTTCGCCGCCAAAAAGGAAGAGGCGGAAACAGGCATGAAGAAAATGGCTGATGAGTTTAAGAAGCGTGGCTCTGAAATTTACTTGCCAGCAGAAGAAGTAACCGCTGCTGAGTAGGTTGTAAGTTTATTAAATAAAAAGGCCGGAGCAATATGCTCCGGCCTTTTTACATTTCAGATTACATGTGGGATGTTTCGCTCAACTATTAGTCAAATGTGGTGCAAAGCGAGGCCATGTTTGGGTCAAGGACCGTTACATCAGTCACTTCAGCATATACTGAACTGGCTCCCTCTGTCGGGATTTGGGGCATTACGCCGGGGCCAATCTTGTATGGCTTGGCTGGTCCATTGCTCAGTGAAACATTCACGGTACATGTTGCGCCGTAAGTAGCAAACATAACGGTTTTTGGTATGTAGGAGTGAAATATGACCTGCAGGTTGTCATCGTCTTTTGAACCCAGTGGTGAGCGGATGGTATTATTCAGTATGGCGTTTTCCCCCGCCGCTGTTTTAGCGGCGCTTTCTGTTTCTTCACGTTTTGTCATGGTCTGCCCTTCCTTTTCCTAGTATGTTGGAGCAGCAATAAGACCACCGGTTGGAAAGCACGCCTATGACAGGCGTCACTACTGGGAGTTAGCTATAATACTGTGGAAGTGTGGATTAGCCGGGTAACGGCTTAGTTGGGCGCTGCTAACTACCTATGGCAATCTGTCGATAGTCCTTACCCCTATAGTTGCATAATACTCGAATCTGCCTATACTGTTGTCGAGGCAGTGTACGGCCTCCAGTTCTGTATTCCGGTATTTCTGGTTTCTGAAAATGGAGAGGACGTATGAAACATAGTATCATTGTCACCTTATTCTGCTTTTTCCCCTTATTATCAGCCTCAGTCGCTGTGGGGCAGGAAGCTGCCGTCCAACAAGAAGAAGCGCAAAGTTACCGCGAATTAATGCGTGATCGGACGCAAATGCGAGATTTGTCGCGGAGCAATGACCTAACGAATGCACTTAGGGGCTATGAGGATAACCCTAGTTGGCGTGATCGGTATATTCCGCGCAGACGCTTGGTTCTACCAACCTTGAACGATACAGAGAAACAAACGCTCGAGAGTATTCAGGCGATGATGAGGAACTGTCCTGCATGCAGGGACGTTATCGTTGGAGGAACTGGTGGGACAGTAGGGGGTACTACGGGCTGCCCAACAATAGCGCCGCGAACTACATGTGAGTTATTTCCTGAAAGATGCCCCAACAATGGGGGGAATTAGGCCATGAAGATGAAATCATACTCAGGTTTTGCAAGCTTACTTATTTTGTTGCTGTCTTTAACAGTGCATGTGCAGGCAGCGGAAGAGGTGGCTGAGAAAATTACGCCAGAAATGTACCAAGAGTATCAGGTGCGAATGGAGTTTGAACGTTCAAAACTTGCAATAGCGCAGGCCCAAGCAGGGGCTTCAATGGCCGCTGAGAATGTACGCCATAGAAAAGCGCTTGCGCTTGATACGGAGGCTGCACTTGCAGCACAAGGAGTGCAAACGGTTCTTATTGCCATCATGGTCCATATCATGGTGTTTTTGGCGCTTTATCTATCTTATTTGCAGTTTAAAGCAGATATTGCGGGAAAAAGCAGTGGTGCTAAACAGACAACGATAAAGATTAGCAAGGACGGTGTCGAATTTAGCTCAAGCGTGATCGGGTTGATAATTCTGTTTATGTCCTTTTGGTTTTTTAGTGTGTATGTGGACCATGTCTATGACATTCAGGTTAATTTTCCGCCGACTGGGTAAAGCCGAGCTTGACTGATTGAAGCACAAAGTTCGCTGTTGGCTACAGTCTTACGCAATTTCAAAACTTCCCCCCGATGAAGATGTGAGCTAGGTAAAAAATACCGCCTTATAGGGCATTAATTGCTGGTCAGGGCAATTTTTGCCGGTTTATGAAGGGGCGTTGTATGAATGAGCTCCACCCTTAATCCAGTAGTTTATGGAAATAGCTTGGGTTCCTGCCGTATTTTTTAGACTTAGGGATCTATACCAAAATGGCATGTTTTGTGCTTACTTTTTGGCGGGGCAGAATGCGCCAACCTGAACAGAAGATCAGGTCAAAAATATTACCGGAGCATCAGAAAGATGTTTTCAGTGAACACAAATGCAGGGGCTTTTGCCGCCTTGCAAAACCTGAATACCACGGGTCGAGCACTGGATACTACACAGTCTCGTATCAATACCGGGCTTAAGGTATCGTCTGCGCGAGATGACAGCGCAGCTTATGCAATTGCACAGACCATGCGCGGTGATGTCGCTGGTTTTAAGGCTGTTGCCTCCTCACTAGATCGTGCTCAATCTGAGTTAGATATTTCCCTCGCTGCAGGGGAAGCTATTTCCGACCTTCTGGTTGAGATGAAGCAAAAAGCGGTTTCTGCTAAAGATTCCGGCCTTGATGACGCAAGTCGTGTGTCTCTTAATGATGACTATCAGCAGCTGCTCTCTCAAATTGATACGATTGCTAATAGCGCCAGCTTTAATGGGCGCAACCTTTTAACGGGCGGCACTCTGAGCACCATTACTGATAGCACCGGCAGTGAGGCGGGTATTATTACCGCAAGTGTAACCCAGCTTACAACAGCATCACTTGGCCTTTCGGGTACGTCGGTCAGTACGGCGGGCAGCGGTGCTGCCAATACGGTTGTACCTTCAGGCTCAGGTAACCCTTGGAGCAGTGGTGACACACTCGGGGCGCTCAACAGCTATATGTCGACAAACTTTAGCGCAATTTATAACGGCCCAGCTTACAATCAAAGCACAGGTGACTTCACGAATGTAGGTGATGCAGGTACTGTTGGTGTGCAGATACAGAGTGATTTCGGCGTTACTTTGGGCATTCTTGCAAGTAGCGGTAATTTTTTACACCTGTCGGCTGGCACACTCTATACACAGGGCAGCGGTGCCAGCGCTTCGTTCACAACGGATGCCACCTCTGATGGGTTGGCAGATGCTGCGGTTACAGCTGTTGAGAGCGCAATAACAACAGTGAATGATGCATTGTCGGAACTTGGTTCCACCGCTAACCGGCTTGCTATTCAGCAGCAGTTTACAGGCCGCTTATCTGACGGCGTTGAAGTTGGTATTGGCAACCTTGTGGATGCTGATATGGCGAAAGAAAGTGCACAGCTTCAATCACTGCAAACAAAACAACAGCTCGGATTGCAGGCGCTGGGCATTGCTAATCAGGCACCGCAGACTGTGCTGTCGCTGTTTCGGTAGGTAAGTTACGAAAGGGTAGCTAGAGCTCTTTGTTAGCCCGTACATGCTTGATTTTTTTGTATAAAATGCTGGCAGCAAAGCTGAAGGTGAACAGGTTCGCGAAAATCAACGGGCGGCTATCAAGGATGATCCCGTAAATTAGCCAAAGCGCAATACCCACCACAAACAGGCTGTACATACCAAGCGAGATGCTTTTGGTGTCGTCTGTACGCCAAACCATCAGTGTTTGCGGCACAAAAGCGCAGCTGGTGAGAATGGCAGCAAGATAACCAATAATTTCAACGGGATCAGGCATGGGGTTTTACTCTGACTAGATTCGCGAAGACTATCTACCTAGTATAACTATACAAAAACTAAAATGAGAATAGGTATTCAAGCCCACCGCCTAACTTTGCCCTTATACACCTCAAATGTATCACCAAAAATGGCCTGCATGCGGCTTTCCTCGTAAGGGATATACCACCAGTTGGCGATGGCGAAGTAAAGGGCAGCGAAGGCTAGGCCCTCAAAGGTGCCTGTCAGTACGTCTACACCCAGCAGCGCGGTTAACATGCCAAGGTACATAGGGTTGCGGGTGAATTTGAAGGGGCCGTCTGTGACAATATTGTCTGGGTCTTTGTAGGGCAGGATATTGGTTTTGTGCCGTTTGAACGCGCGGGAACCCCAAATAGGTAGGGCCGCGCCGATAACTAGCAGCGCATAACCAACCATATTCCATTCGCCCGTGTGCCAAAAGGTTGCGCTACCTGATTTCATGACGGCATACATGCCAATGATGCAAAGCACCATCAACAGTGGTGGTAATAGGATTTTACGCATAGCTAGCCTCCCCACTAACGAATGATAATCTTATTTAACAATGTATAAGGTTTCCTAGAAACTACAAGCTGGAAGATCGTTAGGGCTTTGTGTTCATTCACGCGCTTGTGATGAAGTGATGTTGTAACAACCCTAGCGCCGCTTCTAATTCCTGCTTAATGTTCAGCTCAGTTAGATCAATAATATATTTCGGAACTATGGAAGGGATTTCGAATGAAAAAATTTATGACAGCAGTGGCAACGGTTGCGCTTTTGGCGCAGGGCGGTATCGCGCTTTCGGGTACAAGTGTTATGGCAGATGGCCACAAGATGGCGCATGGCCATTTTGATGCAGCAAAGCTTGATAAGGTACTTGCAGCACAAGATGATGCGCACAAGGCGCGCTATCAGTACCGGCACCCAAAAGAAACGCTTAAGTATTTCGGTGTGGCACCGGGCATGACAGTGGTTGATACGCTTGCTGGCAGCTACTATAGCCCAATCCTTATTCCATACCTTGGTAATGAAGGCGCACTTTACGGTGTAAGCTACTCGATCCCCATGCGTGAGATTGACAATAAGGATAATGCCGAACGTATGGAGAGCTACCGCACGTGGCCTGCGCGTTATACTAAAGACGCTGAAGGATGGCGCGGCACAGGAAAAACCGCAGTTGGCGGCTTCCTGTTCGGTGATGTGCCTGCTGCTCTTAAGGGCAAGGTAGATGTGTTCTTGATGATGCGGGCTATGCACCACCTGAATAAGTACGAAGATGTTGCCATGACACGCACCAAGGCGCTGAAGGATGTATTTGAAGCACTTAAGCCGGGCGGCACACTTGGTATCGTGCAGCACCGTGCGCCTGCTGGTAATAGTGACGATTGGGCAAAGGGCTTTAATGGGTACATTAAGCAAGAGCCATTGATTGCGGCAGTGAAAGCAGCTGGGTTTGAGTTTGTTGGGTCCAGTGAAATTAACGCTAACCCAAAAGATATGCCAACAGAGGCTGACTTTGTTTGGCGCTTGCCGCCAGTTTTTGCGGGCAGCAAAGACAACCCAGAGAAAAAAGCTATGATGGCTGCGATCGGCGAAAGCGACCGCATGACGCTTAAGTTCCGTAAACCGGAATAAATAAAACAATTTATGATTATAGGGGTGGGATGGCTTAGGCCTTTCCACCTTTTTAAATTTGAGTGAGGGAAGGCATTCTTATGAAAAAGTTGATGATGGCAGCTGCAACTGTGGCCCTAATGGTCCCCGCCGCTGTGTTCGCGTTTGACGGTGCGGGCGCACATGCTCATTTCGACACGATGAAAATGAGCAAAGTTCTTGCGATGCAGTCAGACGAAATGAAGGCACGCTATCAATATAGGCACCCTAAGGAAACACTAGAGTTTTTTGGTGTTACACCGGGTATGGTTGTTGCTGACGTACTGCCGGGGGAAGAATGGTATAGTAGTATTCTTTTACCATATTTAGGCAAAAACGGTCACCTGCTTGGCAGTGATTATCCCATGAATACGTGGGTTGGGTATCAGGGAAATGACCCGGATGCACCAGCATGGCTTGAAAAGCGAACAAGCTGGCCTGCGCGCTGGACCGAGACGGCGCAAAAGTGGCGCGGCGAAGGTGACGCAAAAATTAGTGGCGTCAGGATTGGTGACTTGCCAGCTGACATGGTTGGCAAAGTTGACCTTGTGATGATGATGAGGGCGACCCATTTGCCTCACCGTTTTGATGGTGCTGTGGCAGAACTTCTTGCTGGTGCGTTTAGTGCGCTGAAACCGGGTGGAGCGCTTGGCATCGTTCAACACCGTGCACCTGAAAGTAGCAGTGATAAATGGGCTGATGGCGGCGCGGGTTACCTAAAGCAATCAGCAGTTATTGCTGTTGCAGAAGCTGCAGGTTTTAAACTTGAAGCCACAAGCGAAATTAACGCGAACCCAAAGGATAAGCCGACGGAGAATGATGTTGTTTGGCGCCTTCCACCAACGTTTAGTGGTCAAAAAGAAGGAAGCCCAGAGCGAGCGGCGAATACAGCGGTCGGCGAGAGTGACCGCATGACCTTGAGATTCCGTAAGCCGATGTAATTGAGGCTTTATATCGTATTGGGGCAGGAAGCTTGGTTTCCTGCCCTTTTTAATTGCAAGAGGCGCAAAGTTTCTTGAGGACGTAATATGCGAAATTATTTTGATAATGGGTGATTGTTACTGATTGAATGGATCAGAAAACTTTACATCGGTTTGTAAGTTTTCATCTGTGAGAGTATGAAGAAAAGATATGAGGGCGGCTTTCTCTTCATTGGTCATATTTAGTCTGCGAGGGCGTCCGCCCGGCCCGGTAAGTCGGCTGTCTAAGTTTGGGTGTGCTTGGACGCCGCTATCATAAAAATTGGTGACTTCCTCTAATGTTTCAAAACGACCCTTGTGCATATAGGGAGCTGTAAGCGCAATGTTGCGAAGGCTAGGGGCTTTGAAGCGTTTGTTACCTGCGCCATCATCACCGGTAACGGTTATGTCTAGGCCATTATTGTGAATATTATCGCTAATATGAGCTCTGGTGCCATGACACCTTGTGCAACCAAGCGTGCGTCCCGCGCGGTTATCGCCTTGGCCAAACAATACTAATCCTTGTAACTCCTGCTCAGTGTAGACAGCTTCAAAGTTTCCATTGCCGCCACTGGTAAAGGCAGCATCATACTTTGTGTTGAAACTCACGATAGATCTTACGAACTGTGCAAGTGCCTTTGAAATGCGATTACTTGTGATAGTTCCGTCGCCAAAGGCATCTTCGAACAGAGGGGGGTAGTACGGGACATCAGCAAGTTTGCTTTCAAGTTCGGTAAGTGTCATGCCCATCTCAACGCCGTCTTGGATAGGCATCAATACTTGCTCTTCTAAGGTAGCGGCTCTTTCATCCCAGAAGAAACGGCCTCGTTGATAAAAGCGGGCATTTGCCAAGCTCATGGAATGCCGGCCTGTTAGACCTCCATCAAATCCAACGCTGAGCTTGTTAGGGTCGGAAAAGCCATTTTCTTGTTGATGGCATGAGGCGCAGGATGTCGTGTCATTTGCTGATAACTTAACGTCGTAGAACAAGACGCGTCCAAGCGTGGCACCAGCGTTTGTTATGGGGTTATTCATGGGGGTATTGTCTGTTGCAGCTATTGGGCCATTTCGATAGTAAGCAGGAAGGCCTACTTGGTTGTCGGCATAAGAAAAATGGCTGGCGGGTAGTGTTGGACCACCTTCAAAACCTGAGACATCGGTTGGAGTGGTTGCTGCAGTGTTGCCAGTGTCAACAATGGTTAAAGTAAAACTGTTTCTAACTGTTTGACCACCAGGGTTTTGTACTGTGACCGTGACTATGTGTACCCCTTCCTCAAATGCTGACCCGCTCAGGGTTTGTCTGTCAATTGAAGTATTTGGAATTTTTGGTGTAATTGTAACATTAAAATCAAGAGGTTGCCCGTTTCGTGCGGTTAAATTTACTGCGCCTATGCTTAGGCCTAGGCTGAAAAATTGACCAAGTGGAATGCTGATGTCGCGGCTTTCTGCAAAACGTGGTACTGGCGCAATCTGATTTTGCGGCGGTGGCGGCGCTTGTAGTTGAGGCCGAGGCGGTGGCGGACCTGGTTGTGATGTTTGTGCAAATACAGTTTGTCCAGTTAAGGGTAAGGCAAAGAGGCCAGCTATGAGTGATTGTTGTGCATATTTTCGGCCGAACGCATATTTCATGTGAAGTACCATCTTGTTAGGTCTCCGGGTGCTTATGATTACTTTTCGGAATAAAGCTGTTGGGAGTGGTACGCAGGTATTTGAAAATACCCTTCGGCTTTTTTGTGGTGTGCCATTTTTAGGCTTGGCGGTAACCGAAATATTATTTGGAACCGCGCCATTTCGGCGTTAGGCTCAGAACTTGGTTGAGAGTTAAGTCTCTGAAAATAAATTTTATGAGGTAGGCTATGTTGAAAATGGGGATCACACGTTCCGTCTCTCTGGCAGGGTTACTGGCATCTGCGGCTCTTATACCTGTATCAGCGGACCATCACGGCAAGCAAGAGCATATTGCCGCTGCGGTTGCCAATGCTGACAGGCCAGCGACCGACACAGAACGTGATGCGGACCGTAAGCCACAAGATGTACTGGCGTTTGCCGGTGTTAAGCCGGGAATGACGGTTGTCGATATTAACTCTGGTGGTGGCTATTATACTGAAATTCTTTCACATGCGGTTGGTGCAGATGGCAAGGTATATGCCCACAATGGTCCGCTTTATTGGAATTTTGTTAGTACTCGTGTTGGAGAACGGTTTGAAAACCGGCTTCCAAATGTGGTGCAAGTGCATGCGGATACCGAGAATGTTATGGCTGACGCTGGGAGCGTTGATCTTGCTATAACTGTGCTTGCATATCATGATTATTACTTCTTGCCGGAAGGGCGTGAAGGCCCCGCGGATGTGTCAGCTATTTTGGCATCGGTTTATAAATCACTAAAACCAGGTGGCTCCTTTGTTGTGGTTGATCATGTTGCGCCTGAGGGAGCTGAACCAACTACGGGCAATACAACACATAGGATTGATCCGGCGTTTGTAAGGAAACAGATTGAAGCTGCTGGATTCAAGTTTGCTGCTGCGAGCAGCGTGCTTACAAACCCTGACGATGACCACAAACGTGGGGTCTTTGATAAAGATATTCGCGGTAAAACCGATAGGTTTGTCTATAAATTTGTTAAATAAAAAAAGGCGGCTTCAGAGCCGCCTTTTTTTATGGATGTGAGGTATGCAGTTAAGCTGCGTTTACCCCTTTATCGGTCATCATTTGCTGCAGTTCACCAGATTCGAACATTTCGCGTACAATATCACAGCCACCAACAAACTCGCCTTTAACATAAAGCTGCGGAATGGTAGGCCAATCTGAAAACTCTTTAATGCCTTCACGAAGTTCAGCATCTTCGAGAACATTGTATGTCTCAAACTTCACACCAAGGTGTTGAATTACTTGACTTACAACAGAGGAGAAGCCGCACTGCGGAAAGACAGGATTGCCTTTCATAAAAAGTACGACATCGTCTTTGGTGACATACTCTTGAATTCGTTCAGAAACACTCATCACTTAGATCCTTATCTTTGGACATTCACGATACAAATAGGTGCGAAAAGCCCTATTGCCAAGGGGGTATCTTAAAATATGACCAATTTATTCATATTAATTATATGGAGGCGGCTTATTCAGGGATGCTCGTTTGCAGCGCTAAGGCATGTAGTTCGCCGCCCATACGGCCCTTTAGACTTTTGTATACCATTTGATGCTGTTGAACACGTGATTTGCCGCGAAAGCCATCAAATACTACATGGGCAGCATAATGATCACCATCACCGCGTAAGTCTTCGATTGTCACCTTAGCACCAGGTAGTCCCTCTTGTATAAGGTTGACAATGTCGTCTGAGATCATGGCCATGTGTAAATATCCCTAAAACTTAAAATACGATTGAGCCCTTCTTTACGAATATTATAGCAGCCTGAAAAGGGTTTCGTCATCATAACTGTATATTTTCAAATTTATTTGAGTGTAAAATTAAATTAATAGTTGTTGTTTTACTTCATTGTTATTATCATTTGGTGTATTGCTCTTAGATAAAGATCTGCACGCAATGGGGAGGTGACGAATAGCTGAATATATCAGTTATTGTGTTTTGAGTATGTCACCAGAGTTAATAATGCTCATGAGGACGATGTCCTGTACGCAAAGTGAGTCAAGTCACGATATGTGAGCAAGGCCGGTGATTTCGATCGCCGGCCTTTTTAATATGCTTAAGCCTATTGCACCTTGTGCCTGTTTTGTGTTCTGTAATAGCTCGTATTTACGTGAATTTTGGCGATTAAGGGCAGGTTATCAGCAATGGGCTTCGGGACAAAAAGAGGTGCTGCATGCACCTTTAAAACAATGGGTAACGCTTCAGTGCAGCTTGCGGTAGCTGGAAAGCCAATTCTAACCA
This sequence comes from uncultured Kordiimonadaceae bacterium, assembly GCA_963976155.1. GTDB lineage: Bacteria > Pseudomonadota > Alphaproteobacteria > Sphingomonadales > Kordiimonadaceae > Kordiimonas. Next base: position 25,026 of record CAXBKT010000027.1, read on the forward strand.
CCGACCCGTGGCTGAAGGGTAGAGCATACTTCGATAGCTGGGCCCTTCATCACCCCATGTCAGACGAAGAAATTCAATCAGCTTTTGATAGTGAATATTTGTGGATTTCACATGGGCACCCTGATCACCTGCATCATGAATCATTGGAGATGATGCCAAAAGGTAAGAAGGTTTTACTCCCAAACCATTATCACGATGAAATATCGCAGTCTCTTAAGGATGATGGGTTTGACGTGGAAGTCATGCAATACCGCAAGTGGTACAAACTGCATGACCAACTTGACATCTTGTGCCTGGATAATATCAATCAGGATGCAATTTTGGTGATGCGCTTTGGGGACGCTTTGTTGATTAATTTGAATGATTCACCGCTTTGCGGAGAGCTAGGTTTCCTTAAAAAGCTCATCAAACAACATCCGAATGATAAGACTTTTGCCTTTAAACTAGTTGGAATATCGGCAGATATGCTTAACTTTGTTGACGACAATGGCGTTCGGACCATTGATCCACCGGAAAACTATAAGATGGGTTGTGTTCAAGGTGCGGCTGACGAACTGGCCTCTCTTGGTGTGAAGCACTTCTGCCTTTCTTCGTCGCAACATATTTTTGTTCGTAGCGATAGCCAGTGGGCAAATGAGTATGAGTTTACTTATGAAGATATATGTCGCCATTGGAACCAACCTTCAGTGAAGGTCATTGAGCCTTTTATTACGTATGATGTGTCAGCGCGGGATTATAAATTGGACTGGCCATCAGGAAAGGCAGATTCTAGGCAGCTGCTTGACGACACAGGGTGTGACAATTGGGAAGATACACTTTCAGATGAAGAGTGGGGCCGTGTTACCCAGTTCTTTTCTCAGTTTGAAACATTAGACGATATTGTTGATTTTGTTGATGTCGAGGTGGGCGGAGAACGTCGCCAAGTGTTTGCGGCAAAAAAACAACGTAAAAAACCTCGGGGTGTCCGGTTTTTCGTGCCGCGCTACTCATTGCTCGAGACTATTCAGTGGGGGTATTTTGATGATTTGCTAATAGGCAACTTCATGAAAACACAGCTTGTGAATATGCGTTTGTATCCTGACTTTTCTCCGCGCCTTGCCAAATATGGTGGCAATGCCAAGGTCTATAGTAAGAAGGCTTTGAAGGAGATGTATAGTCATTATTTTTGGCGCAATCCACTTGGTGTTGCTGCCTTTATGTTCAGAAACTACTGGTACAGTAGGGTCGTGCGGGACGCCGCTGATTGGACAGAATCTATTGGTATAAAGGGCCCGATTAAATTCCTGTATAATATAATACGGCACCCACTGAAAAGGCTCTGAATATGCAAGCAGATATTGAATGGCGCGATGAGGGGCACTTTCTTTTCTGTGCTAATGATTTGTATGCACAGCATCTTGCTGCCTGCATGATTTCATTATTGGAAAACAGTAGCCTAAAAAAGCATGATATTTGTGTAGTTGGTAAGTTCGAGGATGCAAGCGTAGCGAGTAATCTACAAGAGCTTGCGGACCGTTACCCGAACACTGTGCTGCGGATCATCAATTTTTTACCGCCTGATGACTTGAAGCTACCAACACGGATGCATTGGACAGCTGACACTTTTTCTAGGTTTTGGGTACATAATTTTTTTGGCCCTGCAGTCAAAAGAGTACTGTATTTAGATTCAGATATGATTATTCGGCGGGACATTAAGCCACTATGGGAATGTGACTTAGAGGGTAAAATGTTTGGTGCTGTTTCGATACCAGGCTCTGACCGTACAGGCCCCTTATCTATTCCTGAGCAGCATGGGTATTTCAATAATGGTGTCCTGTTATTCGATATGGAAAAATGGCATGCAAACCAGCCGCTTAAAACGCTTATTCCTTATATAGAAAAGAATGTTCAGGATTTGCCATTTTTGGACCAAGACGCACTGAATGCTTGTTATTATCATGAAAGGGCCGTGCTAGATTATTGCTGGAATATGATTGTGCCCTTCACATGGAAAGAGAGCTTCATTCCACTACCAAGAAGTGAGCAGCAACAGATAGTCAATAACGCTTGTGTCGTTCACTATAATGGTCGGTCCAAGCCGTGGCACTATATCAACGACCACCCCTACAAAGCAGATTACTGGAAGTATGTTCGCATGACGCCGTGGAAAGATGCACAGGAAACTGGCAAGTCTTTTCCAAATTTATTGAAAAAGATATTCAATGCGGTTGTTCCTCAAACTTTTAGGGAATGGTTATGGCGCATGCGGGGCAACGAGGCATAAACATGCAATCCGAAAACCAGAACGCGCCGGATGTTACGGTTGTTGTTTGCGCATACCGGATCGGGGAGCGGATCAAACCAACAATTGAAGCCATCCTTAATCAGTCATATGTGGATTTTAAGCTAATAGTTATTGATGATGCATCTGGCGATGATACAGCATCAGCTATTCGCTCGTTTACAGATGAGCGCTTATTGCTCGTTGAGAATGAGGAAAACCTTGGCATCATTGGCGCACGCAACAAGGGGCTTTCTCTCGTTGAAACAGATTATGTTGCGACCTGTGATCATGATGATGTTTGGCAAAGGGGTAAGCTTGAGAAGCAAGTCGCTTATATGCGGGAGCACCCCAAGTGCGGGCTAGTTGGTACTTACTGGACAGTTTACGTGAATGGTATGGTGGACGGGGTTCGCACACTCCCACATACTGAACCAGCCTATTTAAAATGGTCGCTTTACCACAGGAACTGCTTGCTTCACTCGAGCCTCTTGATGCGTACAAATCATTTGAAGAAACACAATATTGTTTACCGGGATGGTCTGCGGTTCGCTGATGACTGGAAATTATGCTTTGATTTTGCAAAAACAGGCGAGATTGGCATTTTACCGGAATCTCTAGTGGATTACTTTATCCACGGCGAAAACTGGAGCCTAACAGCCCGCGAGAATATGCATGATAATGGCGTCGCGCTTATGAAGGAAGAGCTTAGCTTTCTGTTTGAGCGAGATGTGTCTGATAGTGAAGCCGAAACCTTTTTCTATGCGGTGGCGGCAGGTGTACCCAAACCCGTTCACACAGATTTGAAGTTGGTAGGGCATATGCTGAAGCAAGTTTCAGAGGCTGACGCTATCACTGCAGGCTGTAGCTCTTCGGACGCTAAAAATATAGCCCTGTCCTCTAGTGAAATATGGTGGCGTGTGGTCAGAACAACAGCGGGCGTTGCGGGGCCTTCTTACTTGAAGGCGTATGGTTGGGATGGGTGCCCGAATGTTTTGCCTGTCAGTTTCCCCACCTATTGCACAGAGTGGATTAAGGCTGTGCTAAAAGCTACAATTTCTAAGCTAAAAACATAGAGAATAACGCCTCATTCGCAGGCTGAATTGACAGTCACTATTATTTAGATATTTCCTAGACCATTGATACAAATGCTCTAACTCCTTTTGTGAAAGTGCTTTATGGGGGAGTTTATGGG